>NZ_JBXWSL010000015.1:0-89689 GCF_059613425.1 Ruegeria sp. BHSA123
GTCCGGGGGCAGCGCCCCCGGCCTCTCCACCAAACGGAGACGCCGGTTATGTCCGACATGATGACCACACAGGCCGGAGACGCCGGTGCCTTCCGCAATTTCAACCTCTCCCGTGTACCCAGCCCTTGCTTTGTGGTCGACGAAAAAGCGGTTGAACGGAACCTGAAAATCCTCGCTGATGTCGGAACCCGTTCCGGCGCGCATGTTCTCAGCGCGCTCAAGGCGTTTTCAATGTTCTCACTGGCCCCGTTGGTGCGCCGACACCTTGTGGGCACCTGCGCCTCGGGTATCTATGAGGCCCGGCTGGGCCGCGAGGAATATGGCGGAGAGGTCGCCACCTTCTGCGCCGGGTACAAAGACGCGGATTTCGACGAAATCCTGTCGTTGTCCGATCACGTCATATTCAACTCCCCTGCCCAAAAGGATCGGTTTCTCGCCAAAGCCCAAGCCGCCAAAGTGCACGTTGGCCTGCGCATTAATCCGGAACATTCCGAAGGCGAGGTTCCGAAATACGATCCCTGCGCCCCGTGCTCGCGCCTTGGCACACCGGTCAGCCAACTGACCGCCGACACCCTGCGCGGTGTTGACGGGTTGCACATGCATACGCTTTGTGAACAAGGGTTTGCGCCTTTGCAGCGCACCTGGGACGCTGTCGAACCGAAGCTCAAACCGTACCTTGATCAGCTCAAGTGGCTGAACTTCGGCGGTGGCCACCACATCACCCGCGACGATTATGACCGCGACGGGCTGGTGGCCTTCATCCAAACCACCCGAGAAACTTACGGTATAGATGTCTATCTCGAACCCGGCGAGGCTGTGGCGCTGGACGCAGGTGTTCTGATCGGTGAAATCCTCGACCTGCCGACCAACGGCATGAACCTCGCGATCACCGATATTTCGGCCACATGCCACATGCCCGACGTGATCGAGGCCCCCTATCGCCCTGCCCTGATGGATGAGGCCGAAACAGGCCATACCTATCGCCTTGGCGGCCCGTCCTGCCTGGCGGGTGACGTTATTGGCGACTACACCTGGGACAAGCCGCTGGAGATCGGGCAACGTTTTGCCTTCCTCGATCAGGCGCACTACTCGATGGTCAAGACGAACACTTTCAATGGCGTCCCCCTGCCCACAATCGCCCTGTGGAACAGCGAAACGGACGAGCTGAAGATCATCCGGCAGTTCGGATATGACGACTTCAAGGACAGACTCTCATGAGCATTTTTCTCGACAGCGAATTGACCACATCCGAACGCACCGAAGATGCCCGCTTTCGCGTGATCCCGGTGCCTTTGGAGCGCACGGTCTCTTACGGTTCCGGCACGGCCAAAGGCCCCGAAGCGATTATCGAGGCCAGCAATGAACTGGAACGCATCACCGGTCACGCGGAGCCCTGTGTCGAAGGGATTTTCACCGAAGAACCGCTGAATTGTGACGGCCCGTTGCCCGAGGTGATGGAACGCCTTGCGCACCGCACCGAGGCTGCAATTCGGGCCGGAAAGGTGCCGGTCACTTTGGGCGGCGAGCATTCCCTCAGCTATGGCGCAGTGATAGGTGTAGCCCGTGCACTAAACCAACCCATCGGCATCGTCCAGATCGACGCCCATGCCGACCTGCGCAACGCCTATCAGGGCGAAAAACACTCTCACGCCTCAGTGATGCACCTGCTTGCCGAAGAAGGCGTGCGGCTGGCCCAGTTCGGTGTCCGCGCTTTTTCAACTGAAGAGGCCCAAAGCCGACTGAAAAACCACGTTTTTCACGTGGATGCCGAGGAACTGGTGACAGGTAACATCCATTCGGTTGACCTGCCTGCAGACTTCCCCGAGCTGGTCTATGTCAGCTTCGACGTTGATGGGTTGGATCCATCGCTGATGCCCGCCACCGGAACACCGGTGCCCGGTGGGTTGGGCTATTATCAGGCACTGCGACTGGTCGAACACGCGCTCAAGGGGCGCAGATGCGTGGGCTTCGACGTGGTTGAGCTGGCCCCGGACGGCAATGCCGCCTGGGACTTCACCACAGCTCAGATTGTCTATCGCCTGATGGCCGCCTGTTAATCTTCGGCAGTTTCGTTCAGCTCCATATGGCCTTCGCCCTTGCTCAGGATGCGGCGCAGCATGGGTTCAAAAAACTCCAGCGGTTTCGTCGGATAGTCTGGGTCAAACGCCTTCTGATCATATTCATGGCAGAAATAGCGACAGTCTTCCCAATGGGGGCTGTCGCGATACTTGTCGCGCGCGTCGCGGTCGCCGCCAAGGTGGTGGTTGTAGTAGTAACCCTGAAACACGCAATGGTGTTTGAGTATCCAATAGGTTTTCTCGCTGACATACGGCTTCATCATCGCCGCTGACAGCTCTCCATGGTTGTAGGGTGACAGAATATCGCCGGTATCGTGGATCAGAGCGGCGACCACCAACTCCTCATCCGCGCCATCCTCATAAGCCCGGGTCGCGGCCTGAAGGCTGTGCTGATACCGGTTGACCGGATAGGGTGTCCATTCCTCGTCCAACGACCGAATAGCGTCGAGGATGCGATCCGGCAGAGCCGCATTATACGCCTCTTCATAATCCATAACGGCGTCCCAGTCGGCCTTGGTGGCATTCTCAAAACTGGTCCAGGTCGGTTTGTGGCTTTTGTCCAGCATGGCTGATCCCTTGGCGTGTTTCCTGAAGTCGACAATATTACGAGTCGCAACTTCAAAAAAATAAATTGATTTCATCACAATGATCAAAAAATACTCTCGGTATGCGAACCAAAGCTTTGGAAACCTTTCTATGTGTGGCTGAAACGGGTGGTTTTCATGCCGCTGCCCGTAAGCTGAATGTGACTCAAACGGCCGTCAGCGCGCGCATTCATCTGATCGAAGAAGAAACCGGCAGACCACTGTTTACCCGCGGCGCCGGTGGTACAGCGCTGACCGAATTTGGCAGACAATTCAAACCGTATGCAGAACAAATATTGTCCCTTTGGGCCTTCGCGTCGCGCGACTTACCGTTGCAGACGCAAAACCGCCCGGCACTTCGGTTGGGTGGTCAGCTCAGCATCTGGGACCCTTTGCTTGTGGATCTGGCTGTTCGGTTCGAACAGCGCTTTGACAAACTGCTGCTGACACTGAATTACGATCACGATCTGAACATGGTTGAAGCTGTGGCGACCCATGTGCTGGACGTGGCGGTCACGCATGAAACGCCATCAGACCGACGCGTCACCTATCACGAACTGGAACCGGAGCTTCTAACCCTCGTCAGAACCCCGCAAGCAGCAACGGCAGAAAACGATTTGGTCTTCGTCAATCTTGAACTTGGAGAGATCTACCAGGATCACGTTAGATCGGCTGTGCGACGCGCCTCAGGGCAGACCTTGTTTCTTGGCAATTGCATGATGGCGCTACGATATGTCCTGCAAAGAGGCGGATGCGGCTACTTCCCCGACTACGTCATTTCGCAACATCTGGCTTCGGGTGCGCTCGAACGGGTCGAAGACAGTGTAAGCCTGCCGTTGCCGATGTGTTTGGTCGCCCGTGGCGATCGCGAAGAATTCGACGACATTCGTTGTTGTCTGGAAGAACTTCGAACCTGAAATCAAGCGGGTGTTGGGATGACCTCGGACCCGCGCGCACGTTTCCGCAAAAGCGGACGACCTGCGACAAGCAGAAAACAGCACGAGATCAACACACCCATAACGGCAGGAAGGTAAAGCAGTGCCCAAAGCTTCGGGTCATCGATCACAACCGGGGACACAAACCCGCGTACGCCTTCAAGCAGCACAAGAATGGTAAAGGCACCCAAAATCTGAGGCCACAATCCAAACCGTGAAAAGCTGCCCAGCATCAGGGTTGAATACCCCGCCAGCGACACGGCGATGCAAATGGCTATCCAGGAAAATCGCTGATGCAGTTCTTCGATCAACTTACCCTGGCTGAACCCCTCGGTTTCTGAAATCGTATCCCGGTTGAGGATCAAATCAGAGGTCGGAATGGCTTCGAGGCTGCGGTTTGCCAACGGGCTTGAGTTCGTCAGTTGCGAAATGTCGTATGATGCGTCCTGAAACAGGGTCGAGGAGAGAACTCTGCCCGCCTTGTTCAAGCGCAGCGCCACCCCGTCGACCATCACCAGATGAATTCCCGCGTCGTTATTGACCAGATAGGCCGTCACACTGGAATAGCTGACTGCGTTTTCCGGGTCGCGCCGATCGGATACGAACACCTCGTGCAACGTACCGTCCAAATCGATGCCACCGATGTAAACCGTAACATCTTCGGCGGGGTGCAGAAATTCGCCTTCATTCAACAACTGCGCTGTCACATCTCCTGCTACTTCGGCTTGCCGGTATTCCAGTTGTTGGACCGATGCAGGGCGCAGGAACACACTGATGGCAGCCATCATCAGACCGGTGATCACACCGAACAAAACAACGGCCCGCGCCAGTCGCCACGGGCTTGACCCGGTTGCCAGCATCACTGTCATCTCGCTTTCGCGACTCAATCTGTTAGTCGCATAGACGGCAGCCGCAAATACCGCCATCGGCATAACCGTACGAACAAGCGTTGGCAGGGTAAGCGCGGTGAATTCAAGAAACACCATAGCGGACTGGCCACCGCTGATGACTTTGTCAAACAGGCTGACAGAACGGGTGATCCAGAAGACACCCACCAGGACGAGGGTGAAGAAGCCGAATAAAACCAGCAATTGCCGCAGAAAATATCCATCAAAACGCGACATTTATCCTCATCCGGCTGATTGCGTCGTGGCCGGACAATAAGTCAATCGCCCACCCAAGGAAACCTCGATTACCGCCTCAGAACCGGCATCGGCGGCAACCTAGTTATTCGGACATAGGAAGGGCGCGCTCAACCACAAGCGCGCCCCGGCCACAGGAGGGAAAAACAAAACAGCGTCATGTACCGAACGTGAGCGCCAACTCGTAACAGTTGTAAGTAAAGCGGGATTCTAGTGATTGGTCTGTGATTTAGTTCACCTTTGAACCGGTCACATGAACACTCTTATGGACAAGAACCCCAGCAAAAAGTTAACGACACGTTAACGCCTTGTTTCCAGCCCATTCACTGTTCTACCCACATAATGATACCTGTCGGTTTTGGTGAATGTCCGTGACAGGACGATTGCAAATAACAGTATCAGTTGGCACAAGGGGTCCGATGGCAATGCATAAACCTTCGACATCAGAAGCCGCTGCACTGAATGCGCAATTACTGAAAAAGACCGACTCGGATTACGATGTCGCTATGTGGGCCGCGTGTGCATTGATGGCGCTCCACTCAGACAAACCAGCGGTGTTTCAAGAATATCAGAATATGTGGGCTGAAAAACTGGATGCGGTACGCCCGCACGAAAAAACAGGTGCCAACAAAAGATAACAACAGGTCACGATGGCCTCGCGCCATTGTAGCAGTGTTGTCGAAGCCAATGCTGCGACTAGTATTGATCCAAGCGCGAAATAGCTGAAGACAGGTATAGCGAACTCAAAGGCTGAAACCCGTTCATCCTTGGAAATCACAACTTAGTATTCGGACAATTTCAATGGCAGGGGCAGCAGGGTTCGAACCCGCGACCTACGGTTTTGGAGACCGTCGCTCTACCAACTGAGCTATACCCCTGTAGTGAGCCCCAGATATGCCAGCCGCGCGGCGGACTCAAGAGGCTTTTTCAGATTCCGATCCACGAAATGTCCGGACAAACAAGTTGCGCAAAATGCGTGGTGCGCTAAGACAAGGACCGGTTAGCAGAAGGAACCCGGCGTGAACCTCCGTAAGAAGATTGCAGACAGCGAAGCTGTGCTAAACTGGGTGGCGCGTCGGATTGCAAATTATATTCGGCTGGTACACCGCAACACACGTTGGCAGCGCATCGGCTATGAAGAACTGGACCAGTTGGCTGAACAGGGTGAGCCGGTCATCGTTGTTCTCTGGCATCAACGGCTGGCGCAGTCGCCTTATTTTTTCCCGCTGGACAAGGGGCGCATCTGTTCGATTACATCTTCTGCGCGGGCTGGCAGCATGGTGGGTCGCGTGCAAAAGTTGTTTGGAATGGACACCATTGCCATGGCCAGCAAGGCACGCCATGTCGCCCTGTCGCGACAGGTATTAGGCAAAATGAAACAGGGGATATCCATTGGCATAGCGGCGGACGGCCCCCGTGGGCCAGAGCGGGTTTTGTCGACGGTTCCGCTGGTTTGGGCGCGAACATCGGGTAAACGTGTTTTTGGTATTACCTTTTCGGCGAAACATGGGCGAGAAGCAGGAACATGGGATCATCTTTTGATGCCCCGCCCATGGGGTAACGAGGGGGTTTTTCTGTGCCGAGAATGGACAGAAACAGTTCCGCGGAAAGCCAGCGAAGACGAAATAGAAACGCTGCGTTTGAGTCTCGAACAACACATGAACGATATCACGGCCGAAGCAGACCGAATGGTCGGGCGCGAGCCTTGGTCGCCTGACGCTTAACCGCCCCTCAGCCTTTGCATCAAATAGACTTCACTGCCTTCGGGAATCGGTTCGGTCAGCCCGGTCGCGATCACGCGCCCGTCGACAGCGATAGATACGCCAGCGTCGATGGGTGCTTGAAGCTGCGGATACGCACGCACGAGCGCACGCAGCAACTCTCCGGTGGTTTTGGCCTCGACCTCAACCACCTGCTGGCCCCCGGTCAGTGACCGGAGGCCGGACCAGAGGTGAACCTCAACCATTGCCCTTGAGAGCGGCCAGAATGCGTGGCGGCGACATCGGCAGCCGCTTCATTCGCACGCCAGCCGCGTTGGACACAGCGTTGGCGATGGCGGCCAGTGGCGGCACGATACCCGTTTCGCCCACACCGCGAACTCCAAATGGGTGGCCCGGATTCGGAACCTCGACGATCACGGTGTCGATCATCGGCAGGTCGCTGGCCACCGGGATGCGGTAGTCGAGAAAGATCGAGTTCTGCAATCGACCGTCTTCGCCGTAGATATATTCCTCGTTCAGGGCCCAGCCGATACCTTGCGCGGCACCGCCCTGATACTGGCCTTCGACATAGGTCGGGTGGATCGCTTTGCCCGCGTCCTGAATGACCGTGTAGCGGGTCACACTGGTCTTACCGGTTTCCGGGTCAACCTCGGCATCGACGATGTGGGTGCCAAAGGACACGCCAGCACCTTCGGGGGTTGCCTCGAAATGGCCCGAGATCGGACCACCGGTTCGGCCCATATCAGCGGTGATATCGGCCAGCGGCATCGGATCGAAATCGCCTGCATTCGGGCCTGAGGGCACCGCACAGCCGTTTTCCCATTTCACCGCATCAACCGGGATGCCCCATTTGGCCGCAGCCCGTTCGCACAGTTTCTCGACCGCGTGCCTCGCAGCCTTGATAGTTGCCAGCCCTGACGCATAGGTCACGCGAGAGCCATGGCTTACGTCATTGTAGCCCAGTGTGGCCGTATCGGCGATGGTCACCCGGATATTCTCATACGGGATGCCCAGAACCTCGGCCGCCATCAGGGCCATCGATGCGCGCGAACCACCGATATCAGGCGTTCCGACCATCACCTGAGCCGAGCCATCCTCGGACAAGGCAAGCGACACGCTGGTCTCGCCACCATGGTTGAACCAGAAGCCACAGGAAATACCGCGCCCCTGCCCCGGCTTCAGCGGAGCCGAATAATGAGGATGCGCCTTGGCTGCTTCTAGCGTTTCGACAAGACCGATGCGCTCGTAGGTCGGTCCATAGCTGGCCTTCGTGCCCTCATGCGCGGCGTTTTTCAGGCGTACCTCAACGGGGTCGAGACCCAGCTTGTTGCACAACTCGTCAATCACCGACTCGACCGCAAAGGCACCCATCGGTGCACCCGGCGCGCGGTACGCTGCCTGCTTTGGGCGGTTGGCCATAACGTCATAGCCGATCTGCTTGACGTTGGTCAGGTTGTACGGCGCAAAGGCACACATGGCAGTCATGTCGCCCGGCGCGCCGGGAAAGGCTCCGCCCTGAAGGCGGAAGATGCCCTGAGCCGCCGAGATCGTGCCGTCTTTCTTCATGCCGATTTTGACGTCCATCGAGGCAGACGAAGTCGGACCAGTAGCCCGGAACACCTCGGACCGGGTCATCACAAGCTTGACCGGGCGATTGGCCTTACGGCTGAGCGCTAATGCGACGGGTTCGATGAAAACGGTTGTCTTACCGCCAAACCCTCCGCCGATCTCAGACGCAGTGACACGCAACTGCGAGGTTTCGATCCCCAGAAGCGCGGCACAGGTTTTCTGCGCAATCCAATGCCCCTGCGTCGTGCACCACAACTCACCCTTACCGTCATTACCCAATATGGCCAAACAAGCGTGCGGTTCGATATAACCCTGATGCGTCGCTTCGGTGACGAAACTGTCTTCGATGACCAGATCAGCTTCGGCAAATCCGGCCTCGACATCGCCGTGACCGCTTTCATGGTAGCGGACAACGTTCGGGTGCATTCCTTCCGGCACGGAATAATCCGCAGCTCCTTCGCGGATGACAGGCGCATCCGGTGCCATCGCCTTATCCACATCGGTGACGTGGGGCAGCACTTCGTACTCGACCTCGATCAGCTTGAGCGCGTCACGAGCCGCCAATGCCGAAGTCGCAGCAACCGCTGCAACCGCGTGCCCGTCATATAGCGCTTTCTCACCGGCCATAACGTTTTCCAGAACGTTATAGAATTCGCCTTCCAGACCGGGTTTGAACGGCACGTCAGCAAAGTCGGCACGCGTTACAACAGCTTTGACATCCTTATGCGCCTCGGCTTTCGACGCGTCGATCTTCACAATCCGCGCATGAGCATGAGGTGAGCGCAGGATCGCGCCATGCAGCATTCCCGGGGCGTAGGCATCCGCACCGAATTTGGCGCGACCTGTCACCTTGTCCAGACCGTCCGGGCGGTTGGGGCGGGTGCCGACAAAAGTGAAATCTGATTTACGATCGTCCAGAGCCATTACGACGCCTCCCGCATCTCAGCCGCCGTATCCATCACGGCGCGAATGATCTTGTCATATCCAGTACAACGGCAGAGGTTGCCTGCCAGCCAATACCGCGTTTCTTCCTCGGTCGGGTTCGGGTTTTTCTCCAGCAGAGACTTGGCCGCCACCAGAATGCCTGGCGTGCAGATGCCGCATTGCAGGGCGGCGTATTCGATCATCTTCTTTTGCAGCGGATGCAGAATATCACCGTCGGCAATGCCTTCGACGGTTTCGATCTGCTTACCCTCGGCCTCGACACCCAGCATCAGACATGAACAGACCAGACGGCCATCAACGGTGACCGAGCATGCGCCGCAATCGCCGGTGCCACACCCCTCTTTCGCGCCTGTCAGGTTCAACTTGTCACGCAGACAATCCAGCAGGGTTTCACGCGGATCACACAGGTATTCGACCGCATCGCCATTCACGGTGGTGGTTACGTGGAACTTTTTCATGCGTCTTCTCCCTTCGCGCGGGCATAAGCAATTTTTGCGGCGCGCTTGGCCAGAACGCCTGCGACCTCGGTACGGAACGCGATCGTGCCGCGCTTGTCGTCAATCGGGTTACAGGCGGCAGAGGCGGCGGCGGCCAGCGCTTCCAGGGCTGCATCATCCAGCGTGCTGCCGATAATGGCCTTGGCACAGTCTTCGACCAGCAGAACGGTCGGGGCCACAGCGCCCAGTGATACACGGGCCTCGGTGATGGTGTCGCCGTCAAGACGCAGGTTCACGCCAACGCCAACCACAGCGATGTCCATTTCGGTGCGGGGGATGAACCGCAGATAGGCATCGCCGCCGTTTTCTCCACGTGCCGGGATATTGACCGCCGAGATCAGCTCGCCTTTGGCCAGCGAGGTTTTGCCGGGGCCGGTCGGAATATGCTCGACCGCGACTTCGCGAGTACCGTCCGGACCGGTCACGGTGACGGTCACACTAGCTGCGACCATGGCGGGCACGGAATCAGCCGCAGGTGAGCCGTTACACAGGTTACCGGTCGGTGTTGCGCGCCCCTGCACCTGGGTTGATCCGATCAGGTCCATCGCCTCGACCACACCGGGCCAGTCACGACCCAACTCAGGATGCTCGCTCATTTCGGCACCGGTTGCGGCAATTCCCAACGTCCAGCTTCCATCAGCGTTGCGGGTGATGTCGTGTACACCGTTGATTTTCTTGATGTCGATCAGCGTATCAGGCGTCACCAACTCCGAGCGCAGCTGCACCAATACGTCAGTGCCGCCCGCCAGAAAGCGCGTGATGCCCGTCGCATTTGCGGCCAGAGCCGAAGCCTCGGCAAAGCTGGCGGGGCTGTGATAATCCATAATGCTACCTCGCACCTGTTGGTCAGGGATATCTGGGTTCCGGGCGACGTTAATTCACCACCCACCTGACGTCCATGGGCCGAGCGACCAAATTTCACCGTCCAAAGGTCGCTTTCTGACCATGCTTACAGATCGAGCTCGATCACACCATCCGGCGCCACAGCGCGGCTTTGGCACAGAATCATGGCCCCTTGGCGCTGCTTTTTGGACAGCACGAAATCCCGATGCTCGACCTCGCCCGAAAGGACACCACATTTGCACACACCACAGATACCATCGGCACATTTCACATCCACGTGGAAACCCGCCTCGTTCAGAACCTGCGCGGCATCCTTGTCTGCGGGCACCGGCAGCGTTCTACCAGAACGCGCGAGTTTCAGGGTAAATGGGTGATTTTCGTATTCCGGGGTTTCCGGGACAGAGAAATATTCAAGATGTCGGGCCTCTTCGGGGAAACCCTGATGTTCGGCCGCCTGCATGACGCCATCCATGAACCGATCAGGCCCGCACGTATAGACGTGCCATCCCTGCTGATACCCCGAAAGGATCGCATCCAGATCAGCGCGCGTGCCTTCATCCGAGAAATGGTAGTGGACGCGGTTCGCCCAGGGCATCCCCGCCAGATCATCCAGATACCCCGCACCGCCCCGCGTCCTGGCCGAGTAGTGCAACTCGAAATCCATGCCCAATGCATGCAGGCGATGAGCAAATGCGATCATCGGAGTGATACCGATACCACCCCCCATCAAAATGGTTCTGGACGCCTCTTCGTCCAGTTCGAAATGGTTGATCGGTTTCGATATGAAAACCTTGCGCCCTACGTTGAAAATTCGGTGCAGCAATGCCGAGCCACCCCGCCCTTCATCCTCGCGCAGAACACCGATCTGATAGGTTCCCCGTTCTGACGGGTCGCCGGACATGGAGTATTGTCGCAGGAACTCTGGCGCGACAAGCACATCCAGATGCGCGCCTGCGGACCATTCCGGAAGCGGCGCACCGTCAAGGGAGGCAAATTCATACTTGGTGACGTCAGCGGTCATCTTGTCGACCTTAGTCACAGCGACCCTCATCACCGGCGCATCACCTGCGACCTGATAGCGATGAATGATCGACATATCCCCCGCAGCTTTGCGCGCCTTGTACTCTTTGGCTGTCACCAAAGCCTCATAGGCGGCAATTCCTGCCTCGCGATCCATTGCAAACGGATAGGGCCAAGGGTGCGGGGCCAAATAGGCCGGGTAGACCGCCAATGTCTGATCCTCGTATCTAAGGTCCAGATCCTTTTGCAGATCGCGCCGGTTCAAAGGGTGTGTTGTTGGCCGATACGCCCCGTCGGGCTGCAACTCGATATCCCACCACCATTTCTTGGTGTCGTTCAGACCGCCATTGCCAACCGCATCATCCAGCTTGGCCAATGCAGGCGCCGCAGAGGGGATGTTCATCGCGGCCCAGCGGAACGGGCGTTCCTTGAAGATACCCTCAAGGTTCCAGGGGCAGGTCTTCATGCACCGCCCGCACATCGCGCCGCCCGGAGTGGTCACGCGGTAGGTCGCGCATTTCTGGCTGTCGGATTTCCAGATTTCATAGCCGTTGAACATCAGCTTTGGCCCGGCCGTGATCGCGCCCGATGGGCATTCGCGCGCGCATTTGTTGCAAGACTCACAAAAGCTTTGCAGACCGAAATCAATGGGCCTGTCATGCGCGATCGGCATATCGGTGGTCACCACGCCTGATTTCAGGCGGGGCCCCAGATAGGGGTTCAGGATCACTTCGCCGATCCGGCTGACTTCGCCCAGACCGGACAACAACAAAAGCGGAGGTTGCAGAACTTCGCCATCCATCACCGTGTGCGCCTTGGCCTTGTAGCCCAGATTGCGGATCTGCTGTGCAATCACGCCGCCCAGCAAGGAGAATCTCAGATAGGCGCGCATCGATTGGGCGACGCTGATCCAGTCGTCGCCGCTGGCACCCGCCATAGTCTCATATCCCTGATCGATGATCATGCTGACGGCCTGATCATGGGGCGGTACGATTTCTTCGCCGGTCGCGTCATGGGAATACCAGGCCCATTCCGGGCAGCGGCTGAGACCCACCGCATCGACCCCCAGAAAATAAGTCGCAGCCTTGATGTTTGCTGCGTTGCGTTGCGCGTCAGATTGCTTGGACGCGTCAGCGCTTTCACCGTCCTGCAACAGCACAAACGCACCCAAAGCGCGGCGTTGGGCAAAACTCGGTGCTGCCTTGCGTACGTAGTACCCACCTTTGGCCGCGTCCTGTAGCGGCTTGCCCATATCTCCGAACTGCGCCCGGGCAAACATATCCGCACGCTTGGGCACGCGAGCGACATTCTCTTCGTCAATAAAGGTCGTAGGTGTCTCGACCCGTTTGAGTTTCTCAAACGGATGTGCCCCGTCCACATAGCGCCGCTTGGCATAGGGGTCACGGTTGAGGGCGTTCTTGGCAAAGCCCGTTCCCAACCACCATGCCGGCCCCTGCGTCCGGAACCAGGGCTGATCGGCCATAGGCTTGAGCGGTTTGTCATGGGCGATCGGCATCTCAGTCGTCACAGCGGCCAAACAAAAGCGCTTGCCCAGCCAGGGCACGACGACCTCGCCATTCTCGACCGAAGCCAGCCCAGCGGCAACCGCCAGCTTGCCCAAATCAATGTCGGTCGACATCATGCTGTGCGCCCGCGCGTCAAAGCCCAATAGGCGGATGTAATTGGCGATGACCACCGCGTTCTCGGTCGCCAGCAGACAGGCACGATGATCCTGGGCGTCGACAATCCAATCAGCTCCGGGTTCGGACAGGTCGGGGTCGCGGTTGTGTTCGTAAAGAAAGACAATGCTGTGCCGATGGCTGTCGATTGGCTTGGGCGCGGCCTCCATACTGTCTTTCAGATCAGCCATGATGACGTCGATCCCGGATGCCAGCGTTTTGGTCTGACGGGTGCGCAAAGCGTGGGCAAGCCGGTCAATATCGGGATTGCGGCGGGCCTCGGGCAACAGCGCATCAGATGGCAGCGGTCCGCACCCCATCATCGACGCATCGTTGAAATAGCCGAATGCTTTAATGTGGTTGGCCCGTTCCTGCGGGTTCGATGGAATCTCCGAGGCAACCGGGTTCACCATTCCGTCGCGGATGGCGTCCATCATCGCCTGAAACTCACCCATCGCATTGACGATGCTGTCAGGGTGTTCCGGTCGGCGGAAACTCAGCTCGGCCAAAGGGAGCACAAGCGACAGATCCGGCATGTCATTTTGCCGTGCCAAACGCTCCAGCGGGTAACCGCCCATATGAACGGGCCGGTTTCTGTCCGAGAATAAACGGATCCCCATCGAATATCTCCTGTTGATTCCCGTCCCGTACCCCTCCTTGGACAGCAAAACCATTCATGATTAATCATAAATAGTATGAGCAAAATTGATTTCACTGACCTTGATGGCAAGGTTCTACGCATTTTTTTGACGATACTCGAGGAAAGCTCGGTCTCGAAAGCCGCAGATCGGCTGGGGGTTACGCAATCTGCGATCAGCCATACACTGGCCAAACTGCGGCAGGTTCTGGGCGACCCGCTCTTTGTTCGTTCAGGTCAGGGTCTAACGCCTACCGAACGCGCCCTGTCCCTGAAGGAGCCTGCGCAAAAGGTACTGGACGGGATGCGCGCGCTGACCGACGGCCGACCGTTCGATCCGTTGTCGGAACAGATCAACATCCGCATCGCCTCCAATGACATGCCACGCGAGCTGATCTTTCCACAGCTGCTGCGTGACACCCGCGCCGAAGGCGTGCGCCTGCGGTTGGAATTCATCCCATCGGGTGTGCCCGATCCCGAGTTGTTGCGCAGCGACCGGTGCCAGTTGATGCTAACCCCGCTGCCGCCCGACGGACCGGATATTTTCCAGAAAAGACTGATCGAAAGCCCGCTGATGGTGTTCTACGACGCCACGCAACGCCGACCACCGGGCAGCTGGCAGGACTATTGCCACAGCGACCATGTCGAGGTGCGATTTGCCGATGGCCGAAACGCCCGTGCCGTGATGCGCGGCGTTGATCAAAGCCAGATCAATCCTGCGGTTGTAACCCTGCCGCATTTCAACGCGATCCCGGCCTTTGTGCAGGGCAGCGACCTGATCTCGACAGATACGGCACTGATGAAACAGGGCCCACTTGCCGCGCTGGATTGCGCACCGTTACCTTTCGCCTGCCCGCCTGTGTCCATCTATATGGTCTGGCATCAAAGATCGACCAATGACCCCGCCCATCGCTGGTTACGCGGCCGGATAGAAGCCATCGCAGCGTCCCTTCAGACCTGAGACAGCCGTCAGCTGCGCATGACCCGGGCCAGGTTCGGCTGCGGGACACGGTCACGAGTACTCAACAAAACTGATTGGTCAAACCGCAAATCATTCGCCATCCTGAAACCAAATGAAAACGGAGACGTCAGATGGAGAAAGTAGCACTTATCACCGCAGGCGGCAGCGGCATGGGCGCAGATTCCGCTCGGCGGCTGGCCGCGGACGGTTTCAAGGTCGGGATATTGTCATCCTCGGGCAAGGGCGAAGCGCTGGCGCATAAGTTGGGAGGCGTCGGTGTAACCGGCTCGAACCAGTCCACGGTGGATCTGCAAAAGCTTGTTGATACGGCCATGGCCCATTGGGGGCGCATTGACGTCTTGGTCAATTCCGCCGGCCACGGCCCCCGTGCTCCGATCCTTGAGTTGACGGACGAGGATTGGCACACCGGTATGGACGTCTACTTTATGAATGCGGTCCGCCCCACGCGGCTTGTGACACCGATCATGCAGGCGCAGGGCGGTGGATCGATCATCAATATCTCGACCTTCGCTGCATTCGAACCTGACCCGGTTTTCCCGACCTCAGGTGTGTTTCGCGCCGGGCTGGCCGCGTTCACCAAACTGTTCTCGGACAAATACGCTGCCGAAAACATCCGCATGAACAACATCCTGCCCGGTTTCATTGACAGCCTGCCCGAAAAAGAAGAATTCCGCGCTCGCATTCCCATGGGGCGCTATGGGCGCAGTTATGACGAGGTCGCCTCGGTCGTGGCCCTGCTGGCATCCGAAGGCGGTGGCTACATCACCGGGCAGAATATCCGGGTTGATGGTGGCATTACCCGCTCGGTCTGAATTCAGATCCGCGCCTTTATCAGATGCGTCAGCGCCGCGCCGGATTCAAAAAAGGCGCGGCGCACGCGCGTCCAGCTTTCGCGATGCTCATGCACCGCAGGAACGGGCAAAAGCGAAAGCTCACCTGCAAGAAGACTTTCGGCCATCATTCGCCCGAACACCGTGCCAGGGCCGATACCACGGCCGGAATATCCGTGCGCGGCCAGAGCGTTGGGGCCAATCTGCGTGATTTTCGGGATATGGTCCGAGGTCATGGCAATCCGCCCGTGCCAACCCTGTTCAAACGGCTGATCGGCAAGCTGAGGATAAAGCTCAGCCAGTTTGCGTCGGACCCATCCGGTATGCGCGCTGCGTCCTGCATTCCCCAGATCACCCATGCCGCCAATGATCATCCGCCCCGCCTGATCCAGCCGGAAGGACGTCATGATCAGCCCGGTATCCCAGCATCCTTCTGCCTGCGGCAGAATGCTGGCGCGCAGATTATGCGACAGCGGGGCCGTAGCGTATTGAAAGTAATAAACGGGAACATAGGCAGGCGCAGTATCTGGCAAGCCAAGGTGATAGGCGTTGGTTGCCTGAATGACGGACTTGGCCCTTACAGTCCCGCTCGGTGTGGTCAACACCCATTGCCCACCTTCGTGCCGAAGGGTCTGCACCGCGCTTTGTTCATGGATCTGCACCCCGGCCTGAGACGCGGCACGCGCCAATCCCATGACATAAGCCAAGGGTTGTATTGTTCCTGCGCGAGGGTCGAACAACGCCCCATGAAAAGCATCGCTGCCGGTCCGGTCACGGGCCTGATCCGCCGACAGCAGCGCTACCGGCGCGCCAGACCCGCTTAGCTGCGCATGTCGCGTTTGCAGGTCCTTCAGGCCCGAGGCGGAATGCGCGCAATGCAGGGTTCCGTTGCGAATGGGCTCACATGTGATGCCGTGTTCTTCGATCAGGGAAAAAACGTCTGACGGTGCTTTGCCCAGCAGATCGATCAGGCGATCACCAGCCTCTGCACCGATATGCGCGCGGATCTCATCCGGTGGCAGCCACAGCCCGGCATTGACCAGACCGACATTGCGCCCTGACCCGCCAAACCCGATCTTCTGCGCTTCAAGCAAACAGACCGAAGCGCCGGTACGGGCTGCCGTCAAGGCAGCTGAACACCCGGTATATCCGCCACCTATAATGGCCAGATCGACAGTTTTGTCACTGCTCAGCGGCAGAGCAGTGACTGCTTCGGTACATGTAGTCCGCCACAAGGCTTGTTCGGGATCGTTCACGTCAGACCTCTGAGTCTTTTCGGCGGATCATCATACCGCTGCACGTCCTTTGCAAGTGGGCAACTGTGGTCGGGTCAACAACGAAAAAACCCCGCAAGCACGGGCCTGCGAGGTCCAACAGAAGCGAGCATTCCGTCAGGAATGATGACATCAGGCAAGAGGCCGCCCGGATACCTTCAAACGTCAAGCGACCGTGCGATCACCTCTTTCATGACCTCGTTGGTGCCGCCGTAAATCATCTGCACGCGGGCGTCTGCGTAGAGACGGGCAATTGGGTACTCCATCATAAAACCGTATCCGCCGAACAGTTGCAGGCACTCGTGCATGATTTCGTTCTGCACCTCCGAGCCCCAGTATTTGGCCATCGAGGCGGTGGCCGCGTCCAGTTCGCCTGCCTCCAGTTTGCCGATACAGTCATTGACGAAACTGCGCAGAACCTCGGCCTTGGTCTTGCATTCTGCAAGTTTGAAACGCGTGTTCTGGAAATCCATCACCCGCTGACCGAACGCTTTGCGCTCCTGCACGTACTTTACCGTTTCGGCAATGGCAAAATCGATCGAACCCAGCGCCATGATCGCGATATTCAGCCGTTCCCATGGCAGTTGCTTCATCAGCTGATAAAACCCCTGACCTTCCTCAGCCCCCAGCAGGTTCGTCATCGGTACTTTGACATCTTCAAAAAACAGCTCGGCCGTGTCGTTGCCCTTCATCCCCAGTTTTTTGAGGTTGCGCCCCCTGCGAAACCCCTCGGCCCCTTCGGTTTCGACCACGATCAATGACACACCCCGCGCGCCCTCGGACTTGTCAGTCTTGGCGGCCACGATGATCAGATCCGCCGTCTGGCCATTCGTGATGAAGATTTTCGAGCCATTCAGCCGGTAGGAGTTTCCGTCTTTCTCGGCCGTTGTGCGCACAGCCTGAACATCCGAGCCGGTGCTGGGTTCCGTCATGGCAAGTGCACCGACCATTTCGCCCGAAGCCAGTTTGGGCAGCCATTTCCGTTTTTGATCTTCGCTGCCATAAGCGGTAAGATAATGGGTCACGATCGACTGAATACCATAGCCCCAGCCGGCGTCGCCCCGTGCGCCCTGTTCGTACGCGGTGATGGCGTCAAAGCCCATACCACCGCCGACGCCGCCATATTCTTCGGGGATTGCACCAGCCATCAGGCCGGTTTCACCCGCTTTGCGCCAGAAGTCGCGATCAACGGCCCCGTTTTCAACCCAGGTTTCGATATTCGGCGACAGTTCGTCATCCATGAACCGGCCAGCCATATCCGCGAACATGCGGTGTTCGTCGGTGACCCATGCCGCGGTCGAAGTGAAAAGTGACATCAAAGGCTCTCCAAACAGTCTTTCGCAAAAGCCTAACGGTCGGCCCGATTCCCGCCAATCCACGTGACGTGGCGTTCCGACTTCGAACAACGCAACGTTTCTTTGCTAAGTAACTAAAAGAACCTGCTTGTTTTTAAGGAAATTAACTCAGCGCCAATGCCAGCAATTGCTGTGCTGCATCCCTGGCGTCTTCCGCAGGATCACAATTCTTGAGCAAAACCGCGGACACGATTGCCCCTTCCTGCAACAACACGATCTGGCTGGCGAGTTTCTGAGGATCACGCGCACTAGCCTGTTCAGCGACGGACGTGAAATGCTCCAGCAACAGCTGCTTATGTTCGGCAGCCTGCACATGGATCGGATGATCTGTATCCTGATATTCAGCCCCGGCCTTGATGAACATGCAGCCCCGGAACCCATCCTCCTCGAACCATTCCTTCAAGGCATCAAAACTAGCGATGAGTTGCTCGGCCGGTGTTTCTGCCATCTCTTCGATGCGCCGATAGAACCACTCGCGAAAATTCTCATCCCGCAGGCGCAGAGCGGCTACGATCAGGTCTTCCTTGGTGCGGAAATGTTTGTACATCGACGTTTTCGACACGCCCGTTTCCGCCACCAGCTTATCCATGCCGGTCGCGTGAAACCCGTCGCGGTAAAAAACCTTCAGGGCTTTGCTGACAAGTTCATCCCGTTTGTTTGGACGCATGATTCGGCTCCATGGTGTACCGTTCTGTACATATTACCCCGAAACATGAAGTACAACCGACCTAACACAAATCATTGTTTTCATTAGGATTCATTGCTCGCCTTGAAACGCGCGGAAAATTTTCTGCTTTTCCCCTTGCAAAAGTTAACAGATCGGTACACCTTATTAGAAAGTTAACCGATCAGTACACCAGAGGATTTGACCGATGAAACGTCGCGCCAGCATATTCCCCCCTCAGTACGTTCCATTTCTTTTGACACTGGCCATCCTTGCCGCCTCTCTGACCTGAAAGCCCCCTGCACCATGTCCCGCCCCCCACTTCCCCCCTTCACGTTCGAAACTGCCACACAAAAAGTACGCATGGCCGAAAACGCCTGGAACAGCCGCGATCCCGACCGCGTCACCCCCGCATACACAGATGACAGTCAGTGGCGTAACCGGGCGGAATTTCTGTCAGGACATGGCGAAATTCACGCCTTCCTAAGCCGTAAATGGCACAAGGAGCTGGACTATCGACTGATCAAGGAACTCTGGGCCTTTACCGGTAATCGCATCGCCGTTCGTTACGCTTACGAGTGGCACGACGATAGCGGTCAGTGGTTCCGGTCTTATGGCAACGAGAATTGGGAATTTGCCGAAGACGGGCGCATGTCGCATCGGCATGCCTCGCTGAACGATCACCCCATAGCCGAAAGCGACCGCTTGTTCCATTGGCCATTGGGTGAACGCCCCGATGACCATCTCGGGCTTTCTGATCTGGGTCTTTGAAAGGACATACCGTGCCGCGTGCGTTTTCCGAACTGACCTTCACCCCTACCGTCCGTGCCCATCAGGAGCGGATGGGATCGGCAAAAACCTATGCCAAATTCATTGAAAGTGGCCCGCAACAGGGCCATTTGATCGGCGAGCCGGAAAAACAGTTCATTCAGGCGCGCGACGGGTTTTATCAATCCTCGGTGTCTGAAACAGGCTGGCCTTATGTGCAGTATCGCGGCGGGCCGGTCGGGTTTCTGAAAGTACTGGGGCCGCAAACCATCGGATATGCCGATTTTTCGGGTAACAAACAGTATATCTCGCGCGGGAATCTGGACGGCAACGATCGGGTCGCGTTGATCCTGATGGATTACGCCAATCAACGTCGTTTAAAGATCCTGGGGCGTGTCGAATTCACGGAGGGTCAAGCCGCCGCTGCCAGCTTGTATCCAGAAGAGGCCGAAGCCCCTGCAGAGCGGGCGGTGATCATACGTGTTGAGGCGCTTGACTGGAACTGCCCGCGCCACATCACGCCGCGTTTCACCGAAGCCGAACTGCGACCGCATCTGAACAGTTTGGGCCAGCAACTCGCGCAGTTGCAGGCTGAAAATGAAAGGCTGAAACAAGAGCTGTCAAAGCTCTCGTGACGCGTAAGACACCACAGATTTTATTGAGTATAAACAGGGAATAAGCCAATGGTTCGTTCGGTCTTTCAGCTTTCTGCGGCGTGCCTTGCCGGAGCGGCCCTGATCCTTATGATAATGATGTTTGGTTTTTTTGCTTCGCCTAGCGCCGTCCGAACATCACCACCTTCTGTGTTCAGCACCATCCTGTTCAACCATTTGCAGCAATAGCAATGCCGCGCGTTCAACCGCGACTGGTCTGAACCATCGCTTCGATACCGGCTGCACAAAAATCGATCAGGCGTTCCACTTCTGACACCCTGCCGCCTTGCGACAGGGCCCCGACCCGCCAGCCACTGTTGAGATGCGCCAGCATTGCCGAAACGGAATAGACCTGGCCGCTGGCCAGCAGCGCAGGGTCAACATCTGGATAAAGAGCAGCGATTTCGTCGATAAAAAGCCGGGCGGTCGGATCGAAACACTCTGCCGCGATTTCGCGCCAGCGGGGATCGACCGAGACATGCGCCACAAGGCGCCCATAGGCCATCCATCCCGAACCGCCTGTTTCTGCCAATTCCACATAAGGCCGGATAAAGCTGTCCAAAATGCTGCGCAGTGTCAGTGGACCCGCCCCTTTGGCCCTGTTCAGCGCATCGGTTCTGATCTGTGCCAGCTTGCCAGCACGACGTGCTATGGCGCGAAAAAACAGCTCCTCCTTGCCGCCGCCATGGTGATGAACAAGGCCAACCTGAACGCCTGCAAGCGCAGCGATATCGCGGATCGACGCACCTTCGAATCCGCGTTCAGCAAAGACTGTTTCGGCGGCATCCATGATCCGCGCTTTGGTTTCCAAAGACCGCTTGGACGGTGCCCTTTGTCTTGGTTTTTCTACGTTTTTCAGCGTCATGAATTTCATCTTGCCTTATTTTGGTCGTTCGTTCAATTTAAACCTCACGAACTTTGGGAGGGTTCATGACAGAAACGCGCGACGAATTCGCCCTGATCGGGGCGGGACCAATGGGTTTGGCCGCGGCCAAGGTGCTGAAAGAACAGGGGATCGCATTCCAGGGGTTTGAGTTGCATTCGGATGTTGGCGGTCTGTGGGATATCGATGCCCCAAGATCAACCATGTACGAGTCGGCGCACCTGATCTCTTCCAAACGCATGACCGAATTTGCGGATTTCCCCATGGATGACGCAGTCGCCGAGTACCCCTCGCACCGGGCGATGCGCGACTATTTCCGCGCATTTGCGGATCGTTTCGGGTTGCGTGAGAATTACAAATTCCATGCAGAAGTCACTCAGGTCTCTCCGCTGGGCAATCCGGGTGACGGTTGGCGCGTGTGCTGGCGGGATCAGGATGGCGACCATCAGGCCGAATATGCCGGCGTACTCATTGCGAACGGCACCCTGTCGGAACCGAATGTACCCAGCTTTCCGGGTACGTTTGACGGCGAGTTGATCCATGCCTCACAATACCGGTACCCCAGTCAGTTCGACGGCAAGCGTATGTTGGTCGTGGGCGCAGGTAATTCCGGCTGTGACATCGCAGTGGACGCGATCCATCACGCGAAACGCTGCGATCTGTCGATGCGGCGCGGGTACTATTTCGTCCCGAAATACGTCTTTGGCAAACCCGCTGACACAATGGGCGGAAAGATCCGTCTGCCGATGTGGCTGAAGCGTAAGGTCGACAGCCTGATCCTTGGCTGGTTTGTCGGCGATCCGCAGAAGTACGGCTTTCCCAAACCGGATTACAGGCTGTACGAAAGCCACCCCGTGGTGAATTCGCTGGTTCTGTATCACGCAGGCCATGGCGATCTGAGAATCCGCCCGGACATTAAACGGCTGGAAGGCCACACCGTGCATTTCAAGGACGGCTCCTGCGACGACTATGACATGATCCTCGCCGCGACCGGATACAAACTGCACTACCCGTTTATCGACAAGGACCTGCTGAACTGGCAAGGCGATGCCCCGCATCTGTATCTGAACACGATACATCCCGAACGGGACGATCTGTTCGTGCTGGGCATGGTCGAGGCCACAGGTCTGGGCTGGCAGGGCAGGCACGAGCAAGCCGAGATGGTGGCGCGCTACATCAAGGGGCTTCGACACGGCTGCCCCGTGGCAGCCGATCTGCAAGCAGAAAAGCAAAAAGACTATACGCGCGCCACCGGAGGCATGAACTATATCGACCTGCCCCGCATGGCCTATTACGTGGACAAGAATACGTACAGAAAGGCTGTCACCGGCTGGATCGACCGGCTGCGGAAGGCCATCGCATGAGTGGCATTGACCAGATCACACTGAATTTCAGTCCGGCGTCTCTGACGCTGTTGAATGCCATTCTGGCAATCGTGATGTTCTCGATCGCCATCGACCTGACGCCTCGGGATTTTGACCGTTTAAGG
Source organism: Ruegeria sp. BHSA123 (assembly GCF_059613425.1). Taxonomy (NCBI): domain Bacteria; kingdom Pseudomonadati; phylum Pseudomonadota; class Alphaproteobacteria; order Rhodobacterales; family Roseobacteraceae; genus Ruegeria; species Ruegeria sp. BHSA123. The sequence goes on from NZ_JBXWSL010000015.1 coordinate 22,549, forward strand.
CGCGCGCCCAAACCAGTGGTTGTCGGATTGATTTCACAACTCGTCGTCCTGCCTGCGCTGACCTTTGTGATGGTGTGGATTACCGCACCGCAACCTTCAGTTGCGCTTGGCCTGATCCTTGCCGCGGCCTGCCCAGGGGGCAATATCTCGAACTTCATCACCCACCGCGCGGGCGGGAATGCAGCGCTTTCGGTGTCGATGACAGCCTTCGCCACCATCGGTGCAATCTTTATGACACCATTCAACATTGCGCTTTGGGGCGGGCTTTACCCACCGACCCGCGCAATCCTGCAACAGACCCAGATCGACCCAATGCAGATCGCAATCCTGGTCGGTTTGATGCTGATCCTGCCGCTGGTTCTGGGAATTACGCTGAATCAACGCCTCGCCGCCTTGACGGCACGGTTGCGCACACCGCTGCAACTTCTGTCGATGGGTATCTTTGCTGGGTTTATCGTACTTGCTCTGGCTGCCAACTGGGGGTTTTTCCTTGGGTTTGCCGAGGCTGTTGCCGGGCTTGTAATCCTTCACAATGCCCTGGCGCTGGGGGGCGGTTGGGTTGTGGCCACTCTGACCGGGCTGTCCCCCTTTGACCGCCGCGCCATCACCATTGAGACCGGAATTCAGAACTCTGGACTTGGGCTTGTCCTAATCTTTGCATTTTTCAACGGTCTTGGCGGCATGGCCGTGGTCGCCGCATTCTGGGGAGTGTGGCACGCTATCTCGGGCCTGGCTTTGGCGTCGGTCATGGCACGAACCGAGGCCGCACGATGACCCGCATCCTGATTACCGGTGCTGCCGGGATGGTCGGGCAAACGCTGTTGCCCGAACTTGTGGGGAACGAGGTTTTTGCAACCGATCTGAAACGCCCGGTTAACCTGCCGCAAGACGCCTCATTTTTGTCCATGGATGTTACAAGCGACGCTCCTGCACGTGTGATAGCCAAGGTGAATCCGGATGTGATTGTGCATTTGGCTTCTGTCGTGACGCCGCCGCCGAAGATGGGGCGCGCCGCAGTCTATGCTGTCGATGTCGAAGGCACGCGCAATGTGGTGAATGCCGCCATCGCAAACGGGGTGCGCAGATTGGTCGTCACATCTTCCGGTGCCGCTTATGGCTATCATGCAGACAATCCTGTAGCGTTGCGCGAAGACGACCCATTGCGCGGCAACCCCGAGTTTCCTTATTCAGATCACAAGCGTCAGGTCGAAGAGATTTTGGCCGAAGCCCGCAGCGCCGCCCCCGATCTTGAGCAGGTTGTTCTGCGCGTGGGCACGGTTCTGGGGGCTGGAACCGAAAACCAGATCACCGCCCTGTTTCTCAAGCCACGTTTGCTGGCGGTATCCGGCAGCGAAAGCCCGTTTGTCTTTATCTGGACCCGGGATCTGGCACGCATCCTTCAGCGTGCAGCAACCGACGGGCCAACCGGGATTTACAACGTCGCCGGTGACGGCACGATGGGCGTGACCGACTTGGCCCGCGCCATGGGAAAACCGGTTCTGCGCCTGCCCGCATGGGTGTTGAAAGCGGCCCTAGCCGTGGCGCGCCCACTGGGTTTATCTCGCTATGGGCCGGAACAGGTACGGTTCCTTCAATATCGGCCAGTTCTGGACAACTCCGCCCTGAAATCTGAATTCGGTTATGTGCCCGAAAAAACCAGCGCCGAGGTTTTTGCGCTCTGGCAACAGCAGGCCGGGTTATGAAAACCGCGGTCATCTCCGGCGGTGCGGGCGGTTTGGGACAGGCTCTAAGCCGCGCATTGCAAGCCCGTGGGTGGCGGGTGGTGCTGTTGGATCTTGATGTGTCCGGTCTCCAAACAGAACCGAACCAACTGCCAATTACCTGTGATCTGACAGACCCCGAACAGCTTGCCAACGCAATTCAAAGGGCGATCACGTCAAGCGACAGCATTGATCTGGTCATCTACAACGCCGGGGTTACGCAAATTCGGGGGTTTGACCAGTCTGACACGGCCAGTCACCGTGCACTGTTCGATATCAACTATTTTGCAGCCGTTGAGATGGCTCGTGCATTCTTGCAGCCTCTCCGCGTGTCAAAGGGAACGCATCTGGCTATCTCGTCGGTGGCTGGTTTCGCTCCGCTTTGCCATCGCACGGCTTATGCAGCCTCGAAACACGCGCTTGAGGGTTTTTTCAAATCGCTTCGATCCGAAGAAAAGCCACATGGTGTTCAGGTTCAGATTGCAGCGCCGTCTTTTGTGGCCACCAACCCTGACAACGCAATGGAGCAACCCGACGGAACCGCGCGCCCCGGATCGGCCAAGGACGGAATGGACGAAATGAGCCCCGAGAGCGCCGCCGTGGCGATCCTGCGCGGACTGGACAAATCGCAGCCCATGATCCCGGTCGGACGCGTTGCACACATGTCGTGGTGGCTCAACCGTCTGTCACCACGCCTGTATCAGCGCTTAATGGAGCGTAACATGCGCGGGCCGGGATCGTAGAATTTTGCCGCGACCCCCTTGACCTTCCTGTCACTGGAACCCCCATCTGGAGGGCAGAAACCACGTGGGATGAGTCGCATGGCGCAAAAAGCACTGACAGAACTGAAAGTCACCGGCATGGGATGCGCGTCCTGTGTGGGCCGTGTCGAGGCTGCGCTGCGTAATGTATCTGGTGTTGATGCGGCCTCGGTCAATTTCGCGACCAAGACGGCGCAGGTGGAATTTGACGGGCCGGTTTCGTCCCTGACTGCGGCGCTGGATGCAGCCGGCTATCCGGCTGAAACAAGTCATGCGGATCTGAGCATCGAGGGCATGAGCTGCGCATCCTGCGTTGGCAAGATCGAGCGCGCGTTGGCGTCCACCGCTGGCGTGATCGAAGCGCAGGTCAATCTGGCAACTCGGACGGCTTCGGTGACTTACGCCACAGCTGCAACTACGCCCGAGGCGCTGGCTCAGGTTGTTACCGGAATTGGATACCCTGCGCGTATCCAAGGCGTTGCCGAACCAGAAAGCCGGGAAGACAATGAAATTCAGCGGCTGGTTCGTTCCACAATACTGGCAGCGGCACTGGCCCTGCCCGTATTCATTCTTGAGATGGGCGGGCACGTGATCCCCGCCTTCCACCATTGGATACAGGCGACCATGGGAACGCAGACGAGCCATTTGATTCAATTTGCCCTGACCTCGGCTCTGCTGATCGGACCGGGTCGTGTGTTTTACCGCAAAGGTATCCCGTCGCTGATGCAGGGCACGCCGGACATGAACGCGTTGGTAGCACTTGGGACCGGCGCGGCTTATCTGTATTCGGTCACGGCCACTTTCGCGCCCGACCTGCTGCCGCAGGGTACGGCCAATGTCTATTTCGAAGCGGCCGCGGTGATCGTGGTTCTGATCCTTCTCGGCCGGTTGATGGAGGCACGCGCCAAAGGCAAAACAGGGGCTGCGATCCGAAAACTGGTGGGTTTGCAACCAAAAACCGCACGGGTCGAACTAGACGGACAGATACAGGACCGGCCAATCGCCGAAATCGTTGTCGGAGATATCCTGCACATCCGCCCCGGCGAGCGTGTACCGGTGGATGCCGAAGTGCTTGAAGGCACCTCTTACGTTGATGAGAGCATGATCACCGGCGAGCCTGAGCCTGTTGGCAAGTCGGTGGGAGCGCCTGTTGTCGGCGGCACCGTGAATGGCACCGGCGCTCTACGGGTAAGCGCCACCCGGGTCGGTGGCGACACGGCTCTGGCACAGATCATTCGTATGGTGCAGCAGGCGCAGGGCGCGAAACTGCCTATTCAGGGGTTGGTGGATCGGATTACCTATCGCTTTGTTCCTGCGGTCATCGCTGTTGCGGTGATCACCGTCGCGCTCTGGCTGATCTTCGGCCCCAGCCCGGCCCTTCCCCTTGCGCTTGTCGCAGGTGTTTCAGTTCTGATCATCGCCTGCCCCTGCGCAATGGGGTTGGCGACCCCAACCTCGATCATGGTGGGCACCGGGCGTGCGGCAGAAATGGGCGTTTTGTTCCGCAAGGGGGATGCGTTGCAACAGCTTCAGCAGGCGCGCGTCGTCGCGTTGGACAAGACCGGAACCCTGACGCTGGGGCGCCCCGAACTGGACAGCGTGACAACGGCTAAGGGGTTTGACCGGGAGGAGGTTCTACGGCTGACCGCAGCCCTTGAGGCAAGGTCGGAACACCCGATCGCTTCCGCCATCACCCGAGCGGGGCCCGCGACACTGCCAGAGGCATCGGATGTCCGTTCGCTTACCGGGCTTGGCCTGCAAGGGTTGGTCGAAGGCCGCGACGTGTTAATCGGGTCGCACCGGTTGATGCAGCAGAGTGGGATCACCCTTGGAGCTCTGACGGATGAGGCCGAAACCCGTGCCGCTCAAGGGGCAACTCCTCTGTTCGTGGCTCTGGATGGGCAGGCGGCGGCCACTTTGTCCGTTTCTGACCCGATCAAGCCCGGCACAGTGGAGGCGCTGGACCGGTTGCACCAAATGGGGCTAACCGTGGCCATGATCACCGGTGACAACGCGCGCACGGCGCAGGCTCTGGCCGACCGGCTGGGGATTGATCATGTCACTGCCGAGGTACTGCCTGATGGCAAGGTAGATGCAATAACGGCTTTGCGGGACCGGTTCGGAGTGCTGGCCTTTGTCGGTGACGGGATCAACGATGCCCCCGCTCTTGCGGCGGCTGATATCGGCATCGCCATCGGTACCGGCACGGATGTGGCCATCGAAACAGCCGACGTTGTCCTCATGTCCGGTGATTTGCGGGGCGTCGCGAATGCGACCGAGATCAGCCGCCGGACAATGAAGAATATTCGCCAGAATTTGGGCTGGGCCTTCGGATACAATGTCCTTCTGATACCGGTGGCTGCCGGTGCGCTGTACCCGTTTGGCGGCTATCTGCTATCCCCTGCACTGGCGGCTGGTGCAATGGCACTGTCGAGCGTTTTTGTGGTCTCGAATGCGCTGCGCCTGCGCCGCATTCGCGCCAGCCTGCCGGAAACATCAGGTACGGCCACCAAAGAGGTGCACGCATGAACATCGGAGATGTTTCCGCCCGCACTGGCCTGCCCGCCAAGACGATCCGGTATTATGAGGACATTAACCTGATCAAACCAATGCGCGACGACAATGGCTATCGCCGGTTTCGCGACCAGGACGTGCATAAGCTGAACTTTCTGGGTCGCGCCCGGGCGCTTGGGTTCACCATCGAGGATTGCCGGACCCTGCTGGCACTCTACGAAGATGAGACCCGTGCCAGTGCCGACGTGAAACAGGTTGCACGCGACCATCTTGTTCAGATCGAAACCAAGATCGCAGACCTGAACGCCATGCGCGATACGCTAAGTCACTTGATCGACGCCTGCGCCGGGGACGACCGGCCCGATTGCCCAATCCTACGAGATCTGGGTGGGAAAGGCTGACTTGGGGTTGCCCTTTGGGCGCAGCTTTGCTTTGTCTTCGCCAGAGATTTCGGTCAGGCCTGTTTCGCTGAAGCCGACCGAACAGCGGAGAGGATCACAAAATGGCAAAAGTCGCGTTCCTTGGCCTTGGTGTCATGGGCTATCCCATGGCCGGACATCTGCAAGCCGCAGGCCATGACGTCACCGTTTACAACCGTACGACTACCAAGGCCGAGGCCTGGGTCGCGCAGCATGGCGGCGCGATGGCGACCACTCCGGAAGACGCCGTCACGGGCGCTGAGTTTGTCATGGCCTGCGTCGGTAATGACGACGACCTTCGCGCGGTTTGCACCGGCGAGGGCGGCGCGTTTCAGGGCATGTCCGACGGGGCCATTTTTGTCGACCACACGACAGTTTCGGCAAAGGTCACGCGCGAACTTTATGCGGCTGGCCAATCTGAGGGTATCGCTTTTGTGGATGCCCCCGTTTCGGGCGGTCAGGCGGGCGCTGAAAACGGCGTTCTCTCAATTATGTGTGGCGGCGATCAGGCAGCTTATGATGCGGCTGAACCGGTGATGAACGTCTATTCCAAAATCTGCCGTCGACTCGGAGCCAGCGGCGCGGGCCAGATGACCAAGATGTGCAACCAGATCGCGATTGCCGGACTGGTTCAGGGTCTCAGTGAAGCATTGCACTTTGCCGAAAAAGCGGGCTTGGACGGAAAGGCCGTTGTTGAGGTGATCAGCCAGGGTGCGGCGGGCAGCTGGCAGATGGCAAACCGGTATGAAACCATGCTGGATGATCAGTTCGAACATGGCTTTGCTGTTGACTGGATGCGCAAGGATCTGGGGATTTGTCTGGATACGGCCAATGAAACCGGTGCGTCTCTGCCGGTGACCGCTCTGGTCGATCAGTTCTACAAGGACGTGCAGAAACTGGGCGGCGGACGATGGGATACGTCATCGCTGTTCAAACGTTTGCGTGCCTTGGATTGAGGGGCCAGGGGGCTGTCTGCCCCCTCTTGTCCCTTTGGGCCAATTCACCCCCGAGGATATTTCCGGCCAGATGAAGAGGATCCCGGATGAGCGGGACGGAGAAAAAAATGAGCGATTTGGTGAACTTCTGGGCAGACGCGCTGCGCCAACACTGGGGGCTGGACGCACGGTTGACCCGGCTGGATGGCGAGTATGACCTAAACTTTCTGGCGCAGGCCAGAAATGGCCAGGACTATGTGCTGAAAGTCATGCGCGCGGGGTGTGACGCGGGCCTGGTAGATCTTCAAATCGAAGCGCTTGCGCATATCGCCTCGGAAGCACCGGGGTTGCCGTTTCCCAAGGTGTTCCCGGCGTTGAACGGCGCAATGTTGCCGGAAATTTCCGATTCCGAAGGGAAATCGCGGCTGGTGTGGTTGCAGGAACGCCTGCCCGGGCGCTGCTATGCACAAGCGAACCCGAAATCCGAAGAGCTGATCCTGAAATTGGGTCGTGTTGTGGGCGCAACAGATCGCGCGCTGGAGGGGTTTCAGCATGAAGCTTTGCACCGCCCAGATTTCAAATGGGACCTGACGCAAGCGAGTTGGATCAATGACAAGCTGGGCGCCATCAGCGATCCCGCGCGTCGGGCGTTGCTTCGGGATATCTGCAACGAATTCACGGCGATCACGGATAGGCTTGAGGGCCTGCCGAAACAGGCCATTCACAACGACGCCAATGATTATAACGTTCTGGTTGAAGGCGAATTGGGCGAGCGGAGGCGGGTTTCCGGCCTGATTGATCTGGGTGACATGTGTGCAGCACCGCGCGTCTGTGACCTTGCGATCGCCGGGGCCTATGTGGTGCTAGATCATGCCAGACCCGAGCGGGCATTAACTGCTCTCATACGGGGGTACCATGCCGCAAACCGACTGCAAGCCGAGGAGATCGACCTGATCTGGCCTCTGCTGCGGATGCGACTGGCAGTATCTGTCCTCAACTCGACCCTGATGGCGGTCGAAAACCCGGACGATCCATATGTGACAATCTCGCAGGCACCTGCGTGGCGGTTTCTTGAGAATGCATCCGTCAACGGCGGACTGATGTCTGCGCGTCTTCGGGCAGCGTGCGGGCTGCCGGTCGTGGACGGCGCAGAACGCATCCATGCGTATCTGCAAGAACATCGCGGCCGGTTTTCCCAACTGTTCGGTCAGGACCTAAGCGATGTTCCTATGGGGTCGTTGTCGGTTGAAAATTGTGTGTGGCCCCAGAACCCTTTCCACATGCCATTGGCCGAGGCCGCACATGTTGGTGAAGAATACGGCGAAGGGCTGTGGCTGGGCTATTACAACGAACCCCGCCTGATCTATGCCGAGCCGGGATTTCGCAAAGGGCCTTGGAAAGCCTCGGATCGGCGAACAGTGCATCTGGCGGTAGATGTGTTTGCACCTGCCGGGACAGTGCTGCATGCGCCAATGAGCGGGCGGGTCGAAGTGGTCGAGAACCGAGATCAGCACCTCGATTACGGTGCGGTGATAATCCTGCACCATGGAACGCCGGATGGCGATCCGTTCTACACGCTCTATGGTCATCTGGACCCGGAATGCTGTGACCGGTTGAAACCCGGCGATCCGGTGGCACAGGGGGCGGCGTTCGCCCGGTTGGGCGACGCCAGCCAGAATGGCGGATGGGCACCGCATGTGCATTTCCAGCTGGCGCTGACAACCAATGGCATGGAGGCGGATTGGCCCGGTGTCGGCGATCCGGATGAGATGGAGTTGTGGCACGCAGTCTGCCCGAACCCGGCGGCCTTACTGAACCTGCCGGATGACAAGGTTTTCTACCAACCCACCGACAAACAGGCGATCCTGCAGGGTCGCCGCGATCACTTTGGCGGCAACCTGTCGCTGACTTATGATGACCCTGTCATGCTCGTACGCGGGTGGAAACATCACCTGTTTGACGAATGGGGCCGCCCCTATCTGGACGCCTATAACAACGTCCCTCATGTGGGTCATGCGCATCCCCGCATTCAAGCTGTAGCGGCGGATCAGTTGAAGCGGATGAACTCGAATACCCGCTACCTGCATCCGGCACAGACAACTTTTGCTGACAAGATCCTGTCCAAACTGCCCGATCACTTCGAGGTCTGCTTCTTCGTCAATTCCGGAACTGAAGCGAACGAACTGGCCCTGCGGCTTGCCCGTGCCCATACCGGCGCCAAGGGGATCGTGACGCCAGACCATGGCTATCACGGCAATACGAATGCGGCTGTGGCGATATCGGCCTACAAGTTCAACAAACCCGGTGGCATCGGGAAAGCCGACTGGGTCGAACTGGTCGAGGTTGCGGACGACTATCGCGGTTCGTTCAAGCGTGACGATGCGGATCGGGCGCAGAAGTTTGCCGATCTTGTGGACCCGGCCATTGCTGCCTTGCAGGACCGGGGTCAGGGTCTGGCCGGGTTCATCGCTGAAACTTTCCCGTCTGTCGGTGGACAGATCATTCCGCCCAAGGGTTACCTGCCTGCGGTTTATGAAAAAATCCGTGCCGCCGGGGGTGTCTGCATTGCAGATGAGGTGCAAACGGGTCTGGGTCGCCTGGGTGAATATTACTTTGGCTTTGAACATCAGGGCGCGCTTCCTGATATCGTGGTGATGGGTAAGCCAATTGGTAACGGGCACCCTCTGGGTGTGCTGGTCACGACGCGGGCGATTGCCGACAGCTTCAATAACGGGATTGAATTCTTCTCGACCTTTGGCGGATCGACGCTGTCTTGCCGGATCGGCAAGGAAGTATTGGATATCGTCGATGACGAGGGCCTGCAGGACAATGCACGTCAGATGGGTGACCGCCTGATGACCGGGCTGCGCCAGATCGAAAGCGACTTTGGTTGTGTTGGCGATGTACGGGGCATGGGGCTGTTTCTGGGTGTTGAGCTGATCAATCCCGACGGAACCGAAGGAACTGAGATTTGCAGCTATGTCAAAAACCGGATGCGCGATCATCGAATTCTGATCGGCAGTGAGGGACCAAGGGACAACATCCTGAAAATCCGCCCACCGCTGACGATTGAGGCCGAGGATGTGGACATGATCCTGTGGGCGCTAACGGACGTGCTGTCCGAGGTCGGTGACTTCTCTCCTGCTCCGGTTTGCGATCACGACCATCACCATGCGGGATGCGGGTGCTGCTGAAGGATTGACCCCGGCGCTTTGCCGGGGTTTGACCGTCCTGCAAGCACAGTCAATGCAAAACGGCAGTGCGGGTATCGTGGCCTGTCGTCGGAATCGCATTTCCCGTTGTCATACGTCAGAGCGTCAGGCCCAGTTCCTCCGACAGGGATGCCAGAGCAGGCGCAAAATCCGGGCGCACGATCAGTGACGCCATCATCATCGCATCTTCGCGTGCCCCTTCAGATGCAGCCGCAACCATTTGGGCAAAACAATTCTCATCCGCGCCCAAACATGCACACCCCAGACCGTGCCTGATTAACGGACGTCGACAATGCGTAGCGCAAAGCGAACACAGACGATCCAGCGTCAGCATGGCGGCACGCCCATAATCTGATCCCAGCGCTATGCGAAAATCGCTCGCGACATCAGCGCGACCCCTTTCGCCCTGACTCCACATCCGCAGATACATCACCGCACCCGCTTCGACTGGATCAAGGTCCGCCAGACGGCCGACCGCGGCACCTCCGCGCATTGAATGCGCGCTCATTTCGTCAGGATCAGTTTACCTGCACGGGTGATGCGCAGGGTATACAATTGGTCGCCCAACTCGATATGTGCCAGGTGGCCACCCTTGGTCAAATCCTCGGCCTTGTGCGCAGGCAGCATCGAGACAGCATAACCTTGGGTTGGGGTCGGGTTCTGTGCATTCATCGGGGGCATCTCCAGAGCGAGTCGGCATGGTGCCATACCTGTTGCGTTTCGTTTGATCTGGCTGACCCGAGAGGGTTGGCTTTCCGTTTCTGACATTAAATCTGATTGTTTTAGTAAGGTAAGTCAAGCGCTGTTTCAAATCAGGTGTCATTGAGCCGATTGCGCCCCTGAAAACGACGGGTTAAGACTTGGGACAAGTAATGAAAGGCAAGCAAAACGTGACCGCAGCAGTTGTTTTTGATCTGGATGGAACGTTGGTCGACAGCGTCGGGGACCTGGCAGCAGCGGCCAATAAAACGCTGAATGGCGTCGGTCACGATCCTATACCCGTTGATGTGGTCAGAGGGTTTGTTGGCAATGGCCTTCCCAAACTGGTCGAGCGCCTGATGCGACACTGTGATTTGCCCATGGATCGCCACGCGGAACTCACACAACAGACACTGAAGCATTATAATGCGGCCGTCAGTGCAACGACCGTGCCTTATCCCGGAGTTCCCGAAGCCCTGGAAAAACTGAAACAGATGGGGTGCGTTCTTGGTATCTGCACCAACAAACCCGAAGCACCCGCACGTCACGTGCTGGAGGCGCTCAACCTATCCCGGTTCTTCGACGTTGTTTTCGGCGGTGATACATTGCCAATTCGCAAACCGGATCCGGGCCACCTGCTGGAAAGCTTCAAAGCACTTGGGACCTCGGGCACACGCTTGTATGTCGGCGACAGCGAAGTCGATGCAGAAACAGCTGTAAACGCCAGGATACCGTTTCTGTTGTTCACGGAAGGGTACCGCAAAACCCCGGTGGCCAGTATACCGCACACCGTTGCGTACAGTGCGTCCGAAACACTGCCGACACTCGTAACCAAATTGATCCAAAACTAAGTACGTTCACACGATGTCAGTTATCAAACGAATGGCTTGGGCTTTCGCGAACCCCTAAAAGTTAAGAGGGGCCGGTCGAGGGGGTGTGACCAGCCCCTCATCGGGGAAAGTATATACCGTGTTTGTGTGTGGTAAGTACGGTAAGTCATGTGTACCCCCGATCGGCAGCCAGCGAAATTGGGGGATTCCCGTAGTTCGGCGAAAATAACTGTAAGACTGGAAAAAACAGCAATTCAGGCCACCCAATTTACCTGTGAAAATTTGCCTATAAGATGGCTTGACGGTTCGAACATTCAGTTCGCAAGCTGAATGCGGGTGAAAGGTAACCCATGGAAAAACAGGCCAGAAATCAGAGAGCGGCGCATCTGCAAGTCCTGCAGGGCATTCTGCCTTTTGACTGTGCGCGCCTTCCGGCGGAAATGCTGGCTGGTCTGAGTTTTGCCTGTCTCGCGATCCCCGAAGTCATGGGTTACACCAAAATCGCCGGCACACCGGTCATGTCCGGGCTGTATACAATCCTGATTCCCATGGCTCTGTTTGCGCTGTTCGGCTCGTCCCGACACCTTGTTGTCGGTGCCGATTCGGCGACAGCAGCCATCACCGCCTCGGGGCTGGCGGGCTTGGCGGTGTCCGGAACCTCCGAGTATCTGGCACTTGCGTCCTTGCTGGCACTTATGGCTGCCATGCTTTTGATAGGTGCGCGTGTCATAGGACTAGGGTTTCTGGCCGATTTCCTGTCCAGAACGGTATTGGTCGGCTTTCTGACCGGCGTAGGCATTCAGGTTGCGACAGGTCAAATCCCCGGATTGTTGGGCATCGAATCCGCTGGGCACGGAACACTTGCGAGATTGAAGGACGTTTATTTCAACATATCCAACATCAACTGGCCAACCGTGATTGTCTCATCAGCCGTGCTGGGCATTGTCCTAGGATGCACAAGACTGTCGCGCAAAATCCCGGGGCCATTGGTTGCCATAGTCGGGGTGGTCCTGTGCAGTTGGGCCTTTTCATTCGGCACTTCCGGAATCTCGGTGTTGGGAGAGGTTGCCGGCGGTTTGCCCTCCTTCTCGATCCCGGACGTGCAGTGGAGCTGGACCTTGTTCAAACAACTGCTTCCCACGGCCCTGTCCATCTTCGTTGTCATTCTGGCACAAAGCGCAGCCACATCGCGGGCATACGCCTCAAGATATGATGAGACATTCAACGAAAACACGGACCTGATCGGACTGGGTCTTGCAAATTTCGGGGCTGCATTCATGGGAACATTTGTGGTCAATGGCAGCCCCACAAAGACCGAGATGGTCACCAGCGCCGGAGGGCGCAGCCAGGTAGCGCAGCTGACAACAGTGGTAATAGTTCTGTTGGTTATCCTGTTTCTGACCAAGCCTTTAGCCTATCTCCCCACAGCAGCACTGTCGGCCATCGTTTTCCTGATCGGTCTCAAGCTGATCGACCTGCACGGAATGGCAACAATTTACAGGCAGGCCCGGTCCGAGTTCTGGGTTGCCACGGCAACTGCCACCGTGGTCGTTCTGGTTGGGGTCGAGCAAGGCGTCATTTTTGCCATGGTCCTGTCTCTGGTCGACCACACGCGCAGGGGATATCACCCAAAGAATTCGGTAGTATTGCGCACCGAGTCCGGTGGCTGGCGTTCAAAGGGATTGGAAGCGCCAAACCAGTTCGAACCCGGTCTGGTAATCTACCGGTTTTCACACGGTATGTACTACGCGAACATGCAGATTTTCACCGAGGAAGTGACAACAATCGTTCAGAACGCAGACGGCAAACTGACATGGTTCTGCATCGACGCCTCGGCAATTGACGTTGTCGATTTCACAGCCGGGTTCACTTTGTGCAGTATCGCCAATTTCCTGCGATCCAAGAGGATACGGCTGGTTTTCACGCTGGTCGAGCCAGATGTGAAAGCCGAGCTGGATCGCTACGGCATCACAGAACTGATTGGTGAAACTGCGTTTTATGAAAACGGCAAAGCCCTGCTGGATGCCTATCACACGCGCCCAAATCCCATGTGACCGTTAATCACCTGCAGCTTCACGCCCTGGACATCTTCCCGTTCCTCGGATTGAAAGAGTTGGCCGGATCGCGGCATTTGTAATGCGCAGCCAAATCGGGTTTGGCTTTGTACATGTGCCCCACATATTTTTCGGCAGAATTTTCCGCACCGCACTCGTCAAACAGGGCCAGCATTGCCGCCTTCAGCGCGCTCGGTCGCGTGCCCCTATCGGGTAGTCCGGTTTGTTTGTTAGTGCATCGTGGGCCTCTGGTCTATCGGGACGATGCTTTCGGGCGCAGGCGGGCAGGAGCCCAACGCGCTGTGCGGCCTGACGGTGTTGTAGTGGATACGAGATTGCTCGATCAGAGTTTGCGCCTCCTTTAGGCTTTAGAAGATTTCGCCGTTGAGCAGCTCGTCCCGGAACCGGGCGTTGAAGCTTTCGCAATGACTGTTCTCCTAGGGTGATCCCGGTTCGATGTAAGCCGTCTTCGCCCCGACAGCTGCAATCCACTCCCGCACCTTCTGGGCGATAAATTCCGGCCCATTGTCGGATCTTATGAATGCCGGCGGGCTGCGGAGGATGAACAGGTCAGTCAATGCATTCAGCACATCTGTTGAGTTGAGCTTACGATCGACGCGGATCATCAGCGCCTCGCTGGTGTATTCGTCAATGATGTTCAGCGTCCGATACACGCCCACGCCAGTCAGAACCCATACCACTGGATAGCCAGCCAACAACTCCGAAGGGGTCCAACACAACCAGTTTGCCCGCAAAAAGGTTCGGTTTCCCTTGCGGTTCTTTCGAAAACCCTGCGTCAGATATCTTGACCGGGCGGTTCCAAAAGACCGCCGGGTTCTAACAATGCCCGCTCTGACAGCCATGGGTTAAGTTCTAGCGCCTCGGCAAGGGCAGAGCGCGCGTCGTCAAGGCGCTTCAGACCCAACAATGACAAGGCGCGACCGCTCAGCGCACCTATGTGGTTCGGCGACAACTCGATCGTGACATTCAGATCCTGCAAGGCAGCAGCGAAGTCTTGTCTGAGATAGTTCACAAATGCGCGCTGATTGTAGCCTTCGGCGTAGTTCGGGCAGTAATCGACAAGCTGGTCAAGCTCTTCCAACGCGCCCAGTAAATCCCAAGCCTCCCGCCGTGCCATTCCCCGGTCCAGCAAGCCTTGCGCACGCGCATCCGGCGCGTCCGTCCAAAGCTCCCACATCTGGTTGGAAATGGCGCGCGCATCATTTTGCGATTCTGCCTTCTGAACCTGATTGATTAGCGCATCCACACCTTCTGAATGATCCGGAGCATCAGGGCAGGACTGGGCGTGCGCCGCACAAGACAAGGCAACAACAGAAAGAGCAGAGAGGAAAGCGTGTGTCATGTACCAAGGATGGCTCGTAATCCTGATCCGTCAAGCCTGATGCTCGAACCCACCCAAACTGCCGGCTTCCTTAACCGCCTCCATCGCCACAAAGGTCGAGGTGCTGGCGACATGCGGCATGGATGAAATCTTTTCGGCCAGAACACGACGATACTCTGACATCGTGGCTGTGCGGACCTTCAACAAATAGTCGAAATTCGAAGCAATCATATGGGCTTGCTCGACCTCGGCAGTTTTTCGGACAGCCGCATTGAACTCGGCCAGTGCCTTTTCGCGGGTATCGGTCAGGCGCACTTCGACAAAGGCAACGTGGTCCAGCCCCAGTCTGATCGGATCCAGCATCGCCCGGTATCCTTTGATCACCCCGCTTGCTTCAAGCCGTTTCAGGCGCGCCTGTGTCGGTGATTTCGACAGACCAATTTCGCGCGCAAGATCGGCGACCGAAATGCGCCCATCCTCGGCCAGAATTCTCAGAATCGACCGGTCAAACCGGTCCAGGTCAGGAAAGTTCATTTGTGCTGCTCTCTGGCGAAATTTCAGGTGTTCCGCCTTCAATTATCGTAAACTCAGGCGATTGTCCTGAGTTTTCGCAGGTATATTGGCACAAAGACCGGAGGACTCATGTCTCATACCCTGCGTACATTAATCGACACCTCAACCTATGCTGACCAGTCGGCGATCCTTGAAACCCTGATCTCTCAGGCCAGCCTGAGCGCCACAGACCGCGCCGCCATCAGCGCCGCCGCCGCGCAGCTTGTGCGCGACATCCGCTCCAGCACGTCTCCGGGGTTGATGGAGGTGTTTTTGGCCGAATACGGCCTGTCCACCGACGAAGGCGTCGCCCTGATGTGCCTGGCCGAAGCGCTGTTGCGCGTGCCGGATGCCGACACGATTGACGCGTTGATTGAAGACAAAATTGCCCCTTCGGACTGGGGCAAGCATCTTGGGCACTCGTCTTCATCCTTGGTGAACGCCTCAACTTGGGCGCTGATGCTGACGGGCAAGGTTCTGGACGAAGGCAAGGCCTCGCCTGTTGGCGCCCTGCGCGGGGCCATCAAGCGATTGGGTGAACCCGTGATCCGTACCGCCGTGTCGCGGGCGATGAAGGAAATGGGGCGGCAATTCGTGTTAGGTGAATCCATCAACGCCGCGATGGAGCGTGCGCGCGGGATGGAAAACAAGGGATATACCTACTCCTACGACATGCTGGGAGAGGCCGCGCGAACCGAGGCGGACGCCGCGCGATATCACCTGTCGTATTCACGCGCCATCTCGGTCATCGCCGAAGCCTGCACCCATGAGGATATCCGCGCCAACCCGGGAATTTCAGTCAAGTTGTCAGCCCTGCATCCCCGTTATGAATTGGCGCAGGAAAAGCGCGTGATGGATGAACTGGTTCCCCGACTGCGGGCGCTGGCCCTTTTGGCCAAGGCCGCTGGTATGGGGCTAAACGTCGACGCCGAAGAGGCGGATCGCCTGTCTTTGTCACTGCAGGTGATTGAAGCGGTGATGTCCGATCCGGCGCTGGCCGGCTGGGATGGGTTCGGCATCGTGGTTCAGGCTTATGGGCCACGCGCGTCGCTGGTTCTGGACACGCTCTATGACATGGCGGAACGCCACGATCGCAAGCTGATGGTCCGTCTGGTCAAAGGCGCCTATTGGGATACCGAGATCAAACGCGCGCAGGTCGAAGGTGTGGACGGCTTTCCCGTCTTCACCCACAAGGCGGTCACCGATGTGTCCTATATCGCCAATGCGCGCAAATTGCTGGGCATGACAGACCGGATCTATCCGCAATTCGCCACCCACAACGCCCATACAGTCAGCGCCATCCTGCACATGGCCGAAGGTCAGCCTTTTGAATTTCAGCGCCTGCATGGCATGGGCGAGACATTGCATCAGCTTGTGATGAACAGGCAGAAGACCCGCTGCCGCATTTATGCACCGGTTGGCGCACATCGTGACCTGCTGGCCTACCTTGTGCGGCGTCTGCTGGAAAACGGAGCGAACTCATCCTTCGTCAACCAGATTGTCGACGATAACGTCCCGCCGGAAGTGGTTGCCGCAGATCCGTTTGTTACTGTTCAAACGCCTCCGCCCCCGCTGCCCACCGGCCCCGAACTGTTCCAGCCGGATCGCCCCAATTCCAAGGGCTTCGATCTGCACCACACCCCGACGCTGGACAAGGTTGACGCAGCGCGGGACCAGTTCCGCGCGTATCACTGGTATGCACAACCCTTGCTGGCTGACGCTGCCAAACCCCAAGCGGATGAGCAGGTAATCAACCCGGCGAATCCTGCCGACAAGCCCGGCGCGGTGGCTCCGGCGAGTGAAGCAGATGTGGAACTGGCGCTGGCTTCGGCAAAGCCATGGCAGGCCCCGGCAGTCGAACGTGCCCGTATCCTGAACTCTGCCGCCGATCTTTATGAAACACATTACGGCGAGTTGTTCGCCCTGCTGACGCGTGAGGCTGGCAAGTCGCTGCCCGACGCGGTGGCGGAACTGCGTGAGGCGGTGGATTTCCTACGTTACTACGCCGCCAACATTCCTGATGCCGAGCCCGCTGGCATATTTACCTGCATCAGCCCGTGGAACTTCCCGCTGGCGATTTTTTCCGGGCAGATTTCGGCTGCTTTGGCGACCGGGAACGCCGTTTTGGCCAAGCCTGCGCCGCAGACACCCCTGATCGCGCACCGCGCCATTCAATTGCTGCATGAGGCTGGTGTGCCGCGCGACGCGCTGCAATTGCTGCCGGGTGGTCCGGCCGTGGGCGCGGCGCTGACATCGGATGCGCGCGTCTCGGGCGTGGCCTTCACCGGTTCAACGGCAACCGCTCTCAGGATACGGTCGGCAATGGCTGGGTCCATGCGCCCCGGCACCCCGCTGATCGCGGAAACCGGCGGCCTGAACGCCATGATCGTTGACAGCACTGCACTTCCGGAACAGGCCGTGCAATCGATCATTGAAAGTGCCTTTCAATCCGCAGGCCAGCGGTGTTCGGCACTGCGATGCCTGTACCTGCAACAGGATATCGCAGATGACGTGCTGACCATGCTCAAAGGGGCAATGGATGCCCTGCGCATCGGGGACCCCTGGCTGATCTCTACCGATTGCGGCCCGGTGATCGACGCGCAGGCCCAGCAGGTCATCGCCGATCACGTCGCTACGGCACGGGCCGAAGGGCGCGTTCTGAAAGAGCTGCCGCTGCCGCCCGAAGGCATCTTTGTTGCCCCAACGTTGATCGAAATCTCGGGCATTGCCGCGCTGAAGCGTGAGATTTTTGGCCCCGTGTTGCACGTGGTAAGATTCAAAGCGCAGGAGATCGACAAGGTCATCGCGGATATCAACGCAACCGGATACGGGCTGACCTTTGGCCTGCAAACCCGGATCGACGACCGGGTGCAGCATGTGACCGAAGCTATCCATGCCGGAAACATCTATGTAAACCGCAATCAGATCGGTGCCATCGTTGGCTCCCAACCTTTTGGCGGTGAAGGGCTGTCAGGCACCGGTCCGAAGGCGGGCGGCCCGAATTACATGGCCCGGTTCTGTGCACCGGATCGGCAAACCACGACAGAAACCTGGGAGCATTTGGGAGACCTACCTGCTCCTCAGGGCCAGCCTGCCCCAATCCGGACCCGTTCTCTGCCCGGCCCAACCGGAGAATCGAACCGGCTGAGCGAATATCCCCGCCCGCCTCTTCTGTGCATGGGGCCGGGGGAAACGGCAGCGCGCGCGCAGGCTGACGCCGTACTGGCGCTGGGTGGCACGGCCATTCAGGCAACCGGAATGCTTGACCTTCACCGGTTGGAGAACCTGACCGGTATCTCGGGTGTCCTTTGGTGGGGCGACGCTGAAACCGCGCAGCAGATCGAACAGCACCTGGCCCGCCGGAACGGTCCCATTGTGCCCCTGATTCCGGGCAGACCCGACCGCGCGCGTGTGCTGGGTGAACGCCATGTGTGTGTCGATACGACCGCAGCCGGTGGAAACGCTGCGTTGTTGGGAGGTGCGGCATAAGCTTGCCTTGACGCTGGGCGCGCAAAAGCCCAGCGTCACCTCATGTTTCCGATCCGCGACCATAACCCCTCAGGGCGCACGCCTTATGTTGTCTACGCCTTATTGGCGGCCAACATCCTGATCTTCCTCAGCTATGTGGGGATCATGAATGATGCGCCACTTATCAACCGGCTGTTCTTCGACTATGCTATCATCCCGGCGCGGGTCAGTGATGGGGTTGGTCTGGAAACCCTTGTGACATCCATGTTCCTGCATGGGGGATGGATGCATCTGGCCGGGAACATGCTGTTCTTATGGATATTCGGCGACAATCTGGAAGACGAAATGGGCCATCTGCCCTTTTTGCTGTTCTATCTGGTCGCAGGTATCGGCGCAGGTCTGATCCATGTGGTTACAGGGCCGGACTCTCAGGTGCCTACCGTCGGCGCCTCGGGCGCGATTGCAGGTGTCATGGGTGGATACCTGCTGCTGTTTCCCAAGGCGCGTGTGGATATTCTGCTGATCCTGGTTGTCTATTTCAGGGTCTTTACCATCCCCGCCTTCATCATGCTGGGCGTATGGCTGGCGATTCAGTTCTTTGGCAGCGTCACCAGCAACCCGGACGAAGGCGGTATCGCCTATTGGGCCCATACCGGCGGGTTTGCCGTGGGCCTGATCCTATGCGTGCCATTGTGGCTGCGGCGCGGCGGCGTGCAGTTTTGGAACCGCACGCACGGGCACCCGCCCCACCCAGAGGCAACGTACAAGCTGTCGCAGTCACGTATTCCGCGCGTTCCGCGTCGATAAAGCTAGGCTAAGAGGCGATCAGCCTCGGATGACTTTGGCGAATTGATCAAAGATCGGTTCATTCGAACAGATCACTTCACCATCTTCCAGCACGTTGTCTTCGGGGTTCAGGGCCTGTACGAAGCCGCCCGCCTCTTTCACGATGATGATACCGGCGGCAACATCCCACGCGTTCAGGCGGCGTTCCCAGAAACCTTCGTACCGACCCGCGGCCACATATGCCATGTCAAGCGCCGCAGCCCCCCAACGGCGCACACCGGCGCAGACGGGCATCAGACGCGCCAGATCCTGCAGGGTTGCAGGCAGGTCAGAACGACCCCCAAAGGGCAGGCCGGTTGCAAAGATCGATTCAATCATGCGGTGACGCCCCGACACACGAATTCGGGTGTCGTTCATCCACGCACCTTCGCCTTTTTCAGCAAAGAACATCTCATCCTTGGCAGCATCATAGATCACGCCAGCAACGATCTTGCCCTTATGTTCCAGTGCAATCGAAATTGCCCAATGCGGCAGGCCATGCAGAAAATTGGTGGTGCCGTCCAGCGGATCGACGATCCAGCGGCGGGTCGGGTCTTCTCCGTCGATGAAACCGCCCTCTTCGGCCAGCCAGCCATAGGTCGGGCGTGCGCCCAGCAATTCGTCCTTCAGGATGGCCTCGGCCGCGATATCGGCCTTGGAAACAAAGTCGCCCGCGCCTTTCATCGACACCTGCAGATTCTCGACTTCACGAAAGTCCTTGACCAAAGAACGCCCGGCCTTGCGCGCGGCCTTGATCATGATGTTGAGATTTGCACTGCCAACCATTGTAAAAGGGCTCCTGTCCGGTCAAACCGCGCGTATACTGCCGCAAGGCTTCCTTGCCAAGAGGAATGATACGCATAACAGACCCGCAGAAAACGCCTCTACCGGGATTGCAGCTTGCGCGCCTCTTCGCGGGCCAGTTTCACCAGTTCCTGCACGTAGGGTTTATCCAGATCATCTGATCGGACCGCTGCATAAAGGCGACGCGTGATCCCCTCTTTGGTCAGGGGCCGGGTCACATAGTCCGAGTTGTATTTGACCTCGCGCACGACCCAATCCGGCAGAACCGAGATGCCTCGGTTTGATGCCACCAGAAGCAGGATGACAGCTGTCAGTTCCACCTGCCTGATCGAGGCAGGTTCGACCCGTGCAGGGATCAACAATTGGCTGAACACGTCCAGACGTGTGCGCTCCACCGGGTAGGTGATCAGAGTCTGGCCTCGGAAATCCTCAGCCTCGATATAGGCTTTTTCCGCCAGTGGATGGGCTGATGCAGCGACAAAGACGGGGTTGTAGTCAAACAGTTCCACAAACTCGACACCCGGCAGATCTTCGGGATCGGATGAGACCACCAGATCAACCTCTTCCTTCTGCAAGGCTGGAAGGGCGTCGAAGGCCAGACCGGGTCGAATATCTACATCCACGTCGCCCCAGGATTTCCTGAAGGATTCGAGAACCGGAAACAGCCATTCGAAACATGCGTGACATTCGATGGCGATATGCATCCGTCCGGTACGCCCGTCCCGCAGCGATGAAAACTCATTCTGTGCCGCCTCGACCTGCGGCAGGATCTGCTCGGCCAACCGCAGCAGACGCAAACCGGCGGCTGACAGCTTCATCGGCTTTGAACGTCGCAGAAAAAGCTCGACCCCGGCCTGATCCTCCAACCCTTTGACCTGATGACTCAATGCGGATTGGGTGATGTTCAATTGGTCGGCAGCGCGTGCCAACCCACCACATTCATGGATCGCCTTGATGGTTCGCAGGTGCCGGAATTCAATGTGCATCTCAAGTATCGTTCATGTTGTTGTTGAATAATATGAGTTTGTCTCACAATGCCTGTCATGGCACAAGATAGTCAGTTGATCCAGTGAGGCAGCCATGTCCAAACCCGAAATTTCATTCGAGTTCTTTCCGCCCAAAACTCTGGAGGCTTCTTTCCGCCTTTGGGATACGGTCCAGACATTGGCACCGCTGGAGCCTCGTTTTGTTTCCGTCACCTACGGTGCAGGCGGTACGACCCGGGAACTGACGCGCGACGCGGTCGCAACCCTGCATAAATCGTCTGGCCTGAACGTCGCCGCGCATCTGACCTGTGTCGACGCTTCGCGGCAGGAAACGCTGGAAATCGCCGACACATTCGCACGTGCGGGCGTGCAGGACATCGTGGCCCTGCGGGGCGACCCGCCGAAAGGGCACGACCGGTTCGTACCGCACCCAGAAGGCTTTAACAGTTCGATTGAGTTAATTGAGGCGCTGGCTGAAACCGAAATGTTCAGCATCCGTGTCGGGGCCTATCCTGACAAACACCCTGAAGCTGCGGACATGTCAGCAGACGTGGACTGGCTGAAGGCCAAACTTGACGCGGGCGCTGACGAAGCCCTGACGCAGTTCTTTTTCGAGGCCGAAACCTTCTTCCGTTTCCGTGACGCCTGCGCCAAGGCGGGCATCGACAAACCGATCGTTCCGGGCATTCTGCCTATAGAAAACTGGGCAGGCGCGCGCAAGTTCGCCAAAAGCTGCGACACGCATATTCCCGATTGGGTCGAACAAGCCTTTGAAAAGGCCGTGCGCGACGGGCGTGAGGATCTGCTGGCAACTGCGATCTGCACCGAGTTGTGCTCAGACCTGATCGAAGGTGGCGTGGACAAGCTGCATTTCTATACCCTGAACCGTCCCGAACTGACGCGCGATGTGTGCTTTGCCCTTGGGATTACACCACAAGTCGATCTGCAAAACGTCGCCTGACATCTGAAAAATCCAATGATTCGCCCGAGTTACGAACATGCCCGGGCGTTTTCCTTTTCTTATGCGCGACCTGTTTCACAGTCGCATCCGCGAATTCACGCCTTTGCGGAACAATGGAATCTTCGCATCGCGATTGTTGTCAGCTTTCCTCTCAATCAAACGTGAGATTTGACAAAACCATGCCCTCGGCAACACTAGGGGTGTGTAGTTTTTAATGAGTGTTTTGAGTATGGAACCTGTCGATAAGGTCAGAGCACGCACGGATGCCCTGGCAGATCTGGGCCTGAACCCGTCTGCCAATTCCAGTGAAATACGAGAGGCTTGGCGTCACATCGCCTTTCACACGCATCCTGATCATAAGGAAGGCGACAGTTCCGGGTTTTCGCGCGCCAAGGCAGCCTATGATTTTCTGCGCAAAGAAGGGCTGGCGACAAAGGGCGGTACCACTACTGGCCCGCCACAACCACGTCGGCCGCGGCTGAAAAAACGTATCATCGAGCTTCCGCAGGAGGATATTGCCGCCTGCGAGGCGATGCTGAATCCTGGGCAAGCGCTGTCGCATATGAACAGTCAGCCTGGTATTCAACCTAAATGCTGCAGTAGTGTTGCTGACCATGTTCCCGACGCGGTCGGATGCTATGGGCGACACCTGACTTACTTCGTCACAACACCGGTCAATCAGGGCGCAAATCGTGTGGCTTTGCCAACGACCGTTCTGACCAGTGCGCGGCACACCACAGCGGAAATCCTGAGCTTTCAGTCCAGCGACACGGGCGCCGGGGAAGTAGTCATTCCCGATACGATCCGCGAACGCAAATTCCCAGGTGCCAAAAGCGTCAGGATCCGGTTTGATGCAGATCAGGCGATACGGGATCAGTTCTGGCTTGCTGGCTGAACGAAAAGCCCGGCTGGTTAAGCCGGGCTTTGTGCATTTGCGGCCGGGTCAGTTTTTCACCGGACCTTCCGAGGTAAATTTCGGGATAACGCTGGTCGAGGCGTCAGACGGCTCGATACCCGGCCAGTTGCCTTCAGCAAGGTTGATGTTGCCCGGAATGTCTTCTTCGAAGAACCCGACAACCACATCCGTGATGTTTAGATACAGCTTGTCGTCAACGATCCGCCACAAGTTCGGGTTTGCCGGAACCTTGCCGCCGCGCGACACACCATAGGCGCAGTGCCCATCATATTGCGGGGCATAATAGGCCGGGTTTTCCAGAAATTTGTCGCGGTTTTCCTCGGACGAGAATGCCCAGGTTGCACCATTGTACTCGGCAGTGATGCTGGCATTGCCACGCACGCCTTCGTGCTGTGGCTGACCTACGGGGACCTGATCCAGGTTGCGATAGGCAACAACATCATACCCCGAGACGGCAAACCCCGTGCCGTCAATATATTGCGGTCCGGCAAATGCCGGAACGGCCAGGGCCAGGGCCGCAGCAAAGGTCAAAGCAAAGCGTTTCATGTAGTTTATCCTTTTCGTACCAGCGGTATCGGTGACGCCGTGATGGCAGGTCTGGCAAAACAATATGCGATTCCCATTCTGTTCGTAGCCCTCCTCGCGCCGCTGTGACCCCTCTCGAGCAAACGTGAGAGTTTGGTCGCGGATTATTACAAATTAAGCCGGAAAAGCTGGGTTGGACTCGGCGGATTGCAACACTACCTGTAAGACTGCACCGAACGCGGCCCGGACAAAGGCATGAAAGGCAAGACATGAGCGACCAATCTTCGTATACCCCCCCAGCAGTCTGGACATGGGACAGTGAAAGTGGCGGACAGTTCGCCAACATTAACCGACCTATTGCCGGCGCAACTCATGACAAGGACTTGCCGGTTGGACGCCACCCTTTGCAGTTGTATTCCCTTGCCACGCCCAACGGTGTCAAAGTCACCGTAATGCTGGAAGAGTTGCTGGCATTGGGTCACGAAGGCGCTGAATACAACGCTTGGCTGATCAACATCAGCGATGGCGACCAGTTCGGTTCAGGGTTTGTCGAGGTCAACCCAAACTCGAAAATCCCCGCCCTTTGGGATCGCTCTGGCGACAAGCCGGTTCGGGTGTTTGAAAGCGCCTCGATCCTGTTTCATCTGGCTGAGAAGTTCGGAGAGTTTCTGCCCGGGTCCGGGCCGGAACGGACCGAAGTCATGAACTGGCTATTCTGGCAAATGGGCAGCGCCCCTTATCTGGGCGGCGGGTTTGGCCATTTCTACGCCTACGCGCCTGAAAAGTGGGAATACCCGATCAACCGCTTTGCGATGGAGGCAAAACGCCAGTTGGACGTTCTGGACAGGGAATTGGCGAACAAGACCTATATCGCGGGCGAGGAATATACGATTGCCGACATGGCGATCTGGCCGTGGTACGGTCAGCTGGTTCTGGGCCGCCTTTATAGCGCGGCAGAGTTCCTTGACGCGGAATCCTACAAGAACGTGGTGCGTTGGGCCAAGGCGATTGACGCGCGGCCTGCGGTTCAGCGTGGCCGTATGGTCAACCGCGCCTTTGGCGAGCCGCACACGCAGCTTCAAGAGCGCCACGACGCCAGCGATTTCGAAACACGAACGCAAGACAAACTGGAAGCTGCTGCGGAATAGCAGCGTCCCATCTTAGTGCCACGCGTTGCAATATGCGCCGCGTGTTTGCGTTTTGGTGGTTACTTCAGAATTGGTGGTTTCGCGGGATTGCTGCCCGGTACCTCGCGCACCAGATCTGCAACCTGCGGTTCGGGCAGGTCAAAGCGAAGCCCCGTCTTCGCCAGCAGCGCGGCAGCGGCGTCATCTGTGGCAAAGAACCCGACATCCATCGCCCCCGCCTCGATCCCTGAAAACGTCAACGCCTCCGAAGCTGCCTTGGCCAGCGCTGGCTCGGCCCCATCAACCGCTCCGACAAACCCCAGCAAATGACCCTGAGCGCCCGCTTCTGATTTCGTGGCGACCAGATAGGCCGCACTGGCAAGGCCGCCAGCAGTTGCCAGCTTTGCATCAAGGGCGGTCAACAGGCTGTCCGGCAAACCGGCGGGCGGCATGAACTCGGCAAGCTTTTCCTCGACCTCTTCCGGGCCATGCAACAACGTTTCGGCCAGCCAGCCCAAGGCCTCGGCAGGCACCAGCATGGATGATGGGGCAGTTTCCAGGTTCAGGCCCAGCCCGATCTCCTGCCCTGCCAGCATCGCCGACAACACACGCCCCGACAGCGCAACATAACGCACAGGCCTCCCCGCAAACTGCGCCAATCGTTCCTCGCGGTCGAAAGCCAACACAAAGCGCCCGTCGGCCACATCGAACACTTCGGGCGAGATGTTTTCGCCCACCGTTTCTTCGGTCAGCATCAAAAACAGCTCACTATCAGCAAGCCGTTCAAAAAACCGCAGACGGGCAGCATCGTTCTGCGGATCTGCCAGCATCGCGGCATGCGCCGTGTCCAACGCTGTGGTTTCAGTCATTCAGCACCTCTTGGACCCGCGCGCGCAGAACCGGCAGCAGTTCTGCCTCGAACCACGGGTTTTTCTTTACCCATGCCGTATTCCGCCAGGACGGATGAGGCAAGGCAAAGACCCGCGGCGCATGGTCCTGCCAGTTCCGAACGGTGTCCGTCACCGACCCCCGCGCCCCCAGATGATATTTATGCGCATGACCACCGACCAACACCGTCAACGGCACCTGCCCCAGTTCCTGCATCACCCTGTCATGCCAAGTTTTACCGCATATCGCGGGCGGAGGAAGGTCAGAACCGCGGGCATCATAGCCGGGGAAACAGAATGCCATGGGCACAATCGACACGAGGTCACGATCATAAAAAACAGGTTCATTGACCCCAAGCCATTGGCGAAGCCTGTCGCCTGACGGGTCTGTAAAGGGCCGCCCTGACTCGTGCACGCGCGCACCCGGGGCCTGCCCCGCGATCAGGATGGGTGTTCCGCGCCGAAACCAGACCACCGGGCGGGGTTCATGAGCAGTTTTGGTTTGCGCAAAGGACGCAGCGCACAGGCGGCACGCGCGGATTTCGCCATCTAGATTTACCATCTGGTTGCGTAAGCTCCCAAAGCTGTTTTGCAAAGATCAGGTGTGAAACCACATAATAAAGGTGCGGAAGATTACCAGAAGTGCAGCGGAATTGCCGACAACCGATCAGTTGTTTGCGGGTTTGGCAGCAACGCATTGAACATTTGTTTCATAATTCGACATAATGTAGCCAACATGGATCGGTAAAAACCATCCTTTCTGACCGCCTGAAAGCGCGGCGACACAACGGAAACGAGCAGCAGGCCCCGAATGCTAGAGTTCGACAATGTCAGCAAGTCCTTCTGGACCGGGACGCGACGCAAGGTGATCCTGGACAGGGTCTCGTTCCGTGTCGAACTGGGTACGTCGCTGGGCGTTCTGGCCCCGAATGGTACTGGCAAAACCACACTGATCAACATGATGGCCGGTCTGGAAAAGCCCGACGAAGGTGTGATCCGCCGCGAATGCCGGGTCTCTTTTCCCATGGGTTTTACCGGGGGTGTAACCGGCAAGTTGTCAGCGCTTGAGAACGCGCGATACATCGCCAAGATTTACGGCATGGACCCGGACTATGTTGAGGCGTATTGCAAATGGCTCTGCGGCTTGGGTGAATATTTCGAACAGCCGTTGTCCACCTATTCTTCGGGGATGCGATCACGATTCACGTTTTCTTTGATGCTGGCGCTGGATTTCGACATGTATCTTGTCGATGAAGGGATGCCAGCATCTACCGATGTTGAATTCAACGAAAAGGCAGGGGCGATCCTGAAGGAAAGGTTGCGCACTACGACTTTGGTGATCGTGTCGCACAGCCCGACTGTATTGGAGAAATTCGCTCAGCAAGCCGCCGTTCTGCTGGACGGGCAATTGTACATGTTTGACTCCTTGGAAGAGGCAAAGCAGCTATATGACTACGAAACCCAAGGTTAGAAAGTACAACTGGCGCAACAATCGTCAGGTGGAAGATTCGGCCGAGGCGCGTGCGGATGCAATCTCTCGCATACGGGGCGCGACGCAAGGCCAGGCACCAGCGGCCGAGGCTCAGCCAGGCACGCAAATTGACGACATCAAGCGCGAAGGCCTGACAGGCCGCCAGTTGCGCATCGCGCGAAAACTGGCGCAGAAACACGGACTGGCAGCAACATCGGACTATGATGCGGTGCGCTTGCTGCGCAAGAAAGGCATTGATCCGTTTCAGCGCACGAACCTTCTTGATCTTGCCGCGGCAAAGCCCTCGGCACAGGGCGACAGTTCGAAGGTCAAAGACAAGATCAGCATTCAGTTGCCGCAATCCATTGGCGCAAGCACACCGAACCTTCCGGGACCCGAGCTCAGCCCGGCTGAGCGGCGCAACCTTGAAATCGGTCAGATTCAGAAGGACATCGCGCGTCGACGCAGGCGTAAGCTGTTTGGCCTTTTCGCACGTTTGGCCGCTTTTGTGTTCCTGCCGACCTTTGTTGTGGGGTTCTATTTCTATCGCATCGCCACCCCGATGTATGCCAGCGATTCCGAGTTTCTGATCCTGCAAGCCGATGGCGGGCCAGGCTCTATCGGCGGGCTGCTTGCCGGGACGCAATTCGCCACCACGCAGGATTCCATCTCGGTTCAGTCTTTCCTGGAGTCGAAAGAGGCTTTGTTGCTGCTGGATCGGGACGCAGGGTTTTCCGATGTCTTCAGGCAGGAAAAGATTGATCCGATTCAAAGGCTGTCGCCCGACGCCACGCTGGAAGACGCATACAAGCTGTTCAAACGCATGATCACCATCGGGTATGACCCAACCGAAGGGGTCATTCGGATGGAGGTTGTAGCACCGGACGCACAGACCTCGACCGAGTTCTCGGAGCGTTTGATCTCTTACGCCGAAGATCGGGTGAATGCCCTGTCCGGCAAGAAGCGCGAAGACCAGATGCGCGATGCATTGGAAAGCTTTGAAGCGGCGCAGGAGGCGCGGCGGCAGGCGCAGGAGGAATTGATCGAGCTTCAGCTTCAAGGGGCGGTGCTGGACCCCGAGAATGTCATTGCCAGCCTGCGCGCCCGCATCAACGAGATCGAGATATTGGTGCAGGACAAAGAGCTTGAACTTGCCGCCCTGCAGGACAACCTGCGCCCGAACAAAGCCAAGGTTGACGGTGTCAAGGCTGACATTGCCCGGCTTGAAAAGGTGCTGGAACAACTGAATGCCGAGATGCAGGATGCTTCCGATGGCGAAAATTCGCTGGCGCGGTTGAGCGTGCGCATCCAGATCGCTCAGGCGGATCTGGCGGCGCGGGACATGATGCTGCAAACGGCAATGCAGCAAATGGAATCGACCCGATCCGAAGCCAATCGGCAGGTGCGTTATCTGACCGTCTCGGTGAACCCGATCCCCAGTCAGGAACCCAGCTATCCGCGCAAGTTCGAAAATACGATTTTGGCATTCCTGTTGTTTGCTGGTATCTACCTCATGATCTCGCTTACCGCGTCGGTCCTTCGTGAACAGGTATCCTCATAAGACTCATGAAACATGTAAAAATCTCCGACCTGACAGTCGGCAACGACCTTCCGCTGACCATCATTGCAGGCCCCTGCCAGCTTGAAACGGCAGACCACGCGCAGATGATTGCTGGCAAGATGAAAGAGGCCTGCGACGCAGCCGGTGCGCAATATGTCTTCAAAGCATCTTATGACAAGGCAAACCGGACCTCGCTGTCCGGCAAGCGCGGCATGGGCATTGATGCGGGGTTGCAGGTTCTGGATAGCATCCGCAAATCGATGGGCATTCCGGTCCTGACCGATGTTCATACCGAAGCGCAGTGCGCCATCGCCGCCGAGGCGGTAGACGTCCTGCAAATCCCGGCGTTTTTGTGCCGCCAGACGGATATGCTGCTCGCTGCGGGCAATACCGGCGCAGTGGTCAATGTAAAAAAGGGTCAGTTTCTCGCGCCGTGGGAGATGCCCAATATCGTGTCCAAGATCGAAAGCACGGGGAATCATAATATCTTGCTGACCGAACGTGGCACTTCTTTCGGCTATAACACGCTGGTGGCTGATATGCGGTCCCTGCCGCAAATGGCCCAAACCGGTTATCCGGTGGTGATGGATGCGACCCATTCCGTGCAGCAACCGGGTGGAAAAGGTGGATCCTCGGGCGGGCAACGCGAATTTGCTCCGGTCATGGCGCGCGCCGCCGTGTCGCTGGGTATTGGCGCGGTGTTCATTGAAACACACCAAGATCCGGACAATGCCCCTTCGGATGGGCCCAACATGATTCCGTTGGATCAGATGCCCCAACTCATTGACACTTTGATGCGCTTCGATGCGCTGGCCAAAGCTGATCCTATTCAGATTTAACGATTGAGACTTGTTATGACCAAACCGATTCCCGAGGTAACACCAAACACCTGGAGCTTTCTCCGCGACGCAATGATCAAACCCACCGGGTTTCGCGAATACGACGCCCGATGGAAATATCCGGAAGAGATTAACCTGCCGGGCATGACGGCGCTTGGCCTAGGACTTGGCACGCAAATGCGCAGGCGCGGGATCGAGCCCGTGATCGCTGTAGGAAACGATTACCGTGACTATTCACTGGCGATCAAAAACGCCCTGATCCTGGGTTTGATACAGGCCGGTATCCGCGTGAAAGACATTGGCCCTGCGCTTAGCCCGATGGCCTATTTCGCACAGTTTCATCTGGATGTACCGGCCGTGGCGATGGTTACGGCGAGCCACAATCCAAACGGCTGGACTGGGGTCAAAATGGGCTTTGACCGCCCTTTGACACACGGCCCCGACGAGATGTCTGAATTGCGCGACATCGTTCTGAATGGCGAAGGTCAGACGCATGCGGGTGGATCTTGGGAATTCGTCGAGGGCGTGAAAGAAGCGTATATCGACGACCTCGTCGGCGATTTCAAAGTGTCCCGCCCGCTAAAGGTTGTCTGCGCAACCGGAAACGGCACCGCTTCGGCCTTTGCGCCCGAAATCTTCGAACGGATGGGGGTTGAGGTCGTCCCCAGCCATAACCGGCTGGATTACACTTTCCCGAATTACAACCCGAACCCCGAAGCGATGGAAATGCTGCATGACATGGCGGCAACGGTAAAATCCAGCGGTGCCGATCTGGCACTTGGGTTTGACGGTGACGGTGATCGTTGCGGCGTCGTCGATGATGAAGGTGAAGAAATCTTTGCCGACAAGGTGGGCGTGATCATGGCCCGCGATCTGGCCAAGCTGCACCCCGGATCGACCTTTGTCGCAGATGTGAAATCTACCGGCCTGTTTGCCAGCGATCCCGAGCTACAGGCCCTTGGCGTCAAGGTAGATTACTGGAAAACCGGCCACAGCCACATGAAACGGCGCGTCAAGGAAATCGGTGCGCTGGCTGGGTTTGAAAAGTCGGGCCATTACTTTCTGGCCGAGCCGGTCGGGCGCGGTTATGACTGCGGAATGCGCGTCGCGGTCGAGATCTGTAAACTGATGGACCGCAACCCGGATCAAAGCATGTCCGACCTGCGCAAAGCTCTGCCCAAGACCTGGTCGACGCCCACCATGTCACCCTATGCGGCAGATACCGAAAAATACGATATCCTGCAGCGACTGGTCGACAAGCTGGTTGCCAAAAGCGAAGCTAATGAGACATTTGCTGGCCGCGCGATCAAGGAGGTCGTTACGGTGAACGGCGCACGTGTGATTCTGGACAATGGCAGCTGGGGGCTGGTGCGGGCTTCATCCAACACACCCAATCTGGTGGTCGTGTGTGAAAGCAGCGAAAGCGAAGCTGAGATGCGTGCGATCTTTGCCGATATCGATGCGGTGATCCGAACCGAACCCAGTGTTGGCGATTACGACCAGACCATCTGAAGAAAACTGCTTGGGACATATCTGATTGCCCCAAGCGCAACACTTGCTCAGTTGCCGCCAAACAGTTTGAGCAGCCCTTTCTTCGCCTCTTCTTCAAGCTTGTTCTTGAGCGCATCTTCGATCTGATCGCTGTCCGTGATGGTGGTGTCCAGCTCGTTTCCAACCTTCTCGAAAACTTTATGTTTCGCGTCGTTTTCCAGCTCTTTGACCTTCACATCTGCCGCCGCTTCGATGACCTTGGACAGGTCCGGCTTGATTGACGGGTTGCTCCACGAGCCAACGATGCGCACAGGCACCGAGATGCCCTGCCCCGAATTGGCACGCAAAGCTACAGGCGTGAACAGATAATCGATATTGCGCGCACCCAGCCCCACGACCCCCTGACCATCGGCACGGTAATTCTTGAGCGACATAAGCAGATCGTTATTCGTCAACACACCCTGATCAATGGTAAAGCTGGCCGACAGGCTGTTGAACACGGTTGTCCCGCCCGATCCGGTCCCCTGCCCCATAAGTCGATCCAGATCGAAACCGGATATTACCCCCGTCCCGACATCCAGATTTCCCTTACCGCTGAGAGACCGCATGATTTGATCCTCAGACTGACCGACACCCAGAAACTCAATGGTTCCTGCCGCGCTTCCCGACAGGCGTTCGACACCGGCCAACGTTGACAATGCCTGTTTCAGATCAATCTCACTTGCCGTCACCTTGCCGCCAACGGACAGGCCATTGCGATTGTTGGCAACCACCTGCCCGTTCAACTGACCCGAAAACAACGTCGCCGGATGCATCGCAAGAACCGCCCGCGCGTGATCCAGTGTCAGCGTCAGGTCACTTTTCCCAAACGTCATGCCGGGAACTGCGATTGAGTTGGCCGTCAGGCGAATATTGCCATTCGCCAAAGCCAACGCGGATGCGTCGATTGGGTCTTTTGACCAGCCCTCCTGAACTGGTGAGGCAGATTGAGACGCGCCACCCAGCCCAGCGCCGGTTTCAGATATCTTCGACAGGTCCAGATCGCCCGCATCCAGGCGTGCGACGATCTGAGGGGGATCGGAAATGGTGATATCCGCCTCTCCGACAAACCGGTTGCCATCCAACTGCGCTGTCATATTTCGCAGGGAAATCCGACCGTCCCGCGTATAGGTCATTTGCGCAGAGATATCGGCAACGTTACCCAATCCAGACGGCACAGTCACGCCCGCCTGACCGAAGGCCGCCAGCATCTTTTCTGTATCTTGGGTGATGATCTTTGTGGTTCCGTCCATCTCTCCGGCCAGATTGACGTGGCCGTCAAAGCCGATCTTGCCGCCCGGTGCAGTCAGGGCCAATTCAAGCGCGGTTACGGACCCTGCGGCAAAGGCTGGCAAGTCCGGAATCTTCAGATCGACCTGAGCAGCACCTCCGGGTACAGGCATTGATGCCTCCATTACCATCGGTGCAGTGACCTGAGGCCAACTGGCCGACAAGGTTACATCAGGAAAGTCCATCTGCGTGGCACCGTCTTCCACATAGATCAGTCGCGCATTATTAAGCTGCAACTCTTCCAAAGTTACGGCCGACGATGCGCTGGCCGGAACCGTCCCTGCAGACGGTGTGGCCGTCGCGGTGGTCACAGGCGCGCTCAGCTCCCAGTTTCCGCGCCCTTGCGAACGCTCCAGCCGCAGCACCGGGTTTTCCGCGAAAACGCGTTTGATCCGCAGATCCCCATTCAAAAGCGCAGCAGCATCCACGCCCACGGCAAGGCTATCAGCGCTCAGCATCGGCTCTGGCCCGGCCCAGCTGGCGTTCCCAAAACGCACGGGCCCGGTTTCCATCCCCAGCACCGGCCAGAACGACAGGCGCACGTCGCCGCTCAATCTCAGTTCGCGCCCGGTCTGGGCTTTGACCTGCTCAGCCAGAATCGCGCCAAGCTTGTCTCCGGGCATCAGCAAAAGCGCGCCAATTACCAGCGCAATCACTGCCACAACAATAAACAGGATGCGTATCAGCCATTTCATGATCTGCTCTCCGCCTTTTGGCTTGTCTTTGCCGCGATCATTCAAATCGCACGTCACATTTGCAAGAGGAAGCTTTCCCCACTATATGCCGCGCCATGACGACGAACCCGCCAAACCTCCGCCCCGACCTGGCTCCGGCCGCCCGGATCACCGAGACACCCCGTTCAAACCAGCCGACGATCGGCATGGTGTCGCTGGGCTGTCCAAAAGCTTTGGTCGACAGCGAACGCATTCTGACCCGGCTTCGTGCTGAAGGATACGGCATTTCGCCCGATTATGCCGGGGCCGATGCCGTCATTGTGAACACTTGCGGGTTCCTCGACAGCGCCAAGGCAGAATCGCTGGATGCGATCGGAGAGGCGCTGGTTGAAAACGGCAAGGTCATCGTCACCGGCTGTCTGGGCGCCGAACCGGATTACATCCGCGAGCACCACCCCCGCATCATGGCGGTCACCGGTCCGCATCAGTACGAACAGGTGCTGGATGCGGTTCACGCCGCCGTTCCCCCTGACCCTGACCCGTTCGTTGATCTGCTGCCCGCCAGCAGCGTTCGATTGACCCCCCGCCACTACAGTTATCTGAAAATCTCAGAGGGCTGTAACCACAAATGCAAGTTCTGCATCATCCCCGATATGCGAGGAAAACTGGCCAGCCGTCCGGCCCATGCGGTTCTGCGCGAGGCGGAAAAGCTGGTCGAAAACGGCGTGCGCGAACTGTTGGTGATCTCGCAGGATACTTCGGCCTATGGGCTGGACCGGAAATACGATGTGAACCCGTGGAAAGACCGCGAGGTCCGCAGCCACATCACCGATCTGGCCCGTGAACTGGGTCAGATGGATGCCTGGGTGCGGCTGCACTATGTCTATCCCTATCCACATGTGCGCGAGTTGATCCCCCTGATGGCGGATGCCGGGTCCAACATATTGCCGTATCTGGATATCCCGTTCCAGCACGCCCACCCGGATGTTCTGAAACGGATGGCCCGCCCCGCCGCAGCGGCCAAAACTCTGGACGAAATCCAAGCCTGGCGCGCAATCTGCCCCGATATCACCCTGCGTTCTACCT
This sequence comes from Ruegeria sp. BHSA123, assembly GCF_059613425.1. NCBI lineage: Bacteria > Pseudomonadati > Pseudomonadota > Alphaproteobacteria > Rhodobacterales > Roseobacteraceae > Ruegeria > Ruegeria sp. BHSA123. Next base: position 56,538 of record NZ_JBXWSL010000015.1, read on the forward strand.
TTATCGTTGGCTATCCGGGTGAGTCCGAGGCCGAATTCCAAGCCCTGCTGGACTGGATGGACGAGGCGCAACTGGATCGTGTCGGCTGTTTTCAATACGAAAACGTGGACGGTGCGCGCTCAAACGACCTGCCCGATCACGTCCCGGCCGAAGTCAAGCAAGAGCGGTGGGATCGCTTCATGGAAAAGGCTCAGGCCATTTCAGAAGCCAAGTTGCAAGCTAAAGTCGGACAAACGCTTCAAGTAATCGTCGACGACGTGGATGACGAAGCCGCCACCTGCCGCACCAAATCGGACGCTCCCGAGATCGACGGCAACCTGTTCATTGACGAGGGCTTCGAAGGCTTCAAACCCGGCGATATCGTCACCGTCGAAGTGGACGAGGCGGGGGAATACGATCTGTGGGGGAAACCCGTTTAACGCCAGTAGCCTGCCCCATAGTGTTTTCGGGTCAATAGTTACGAAGTACAGTTCAGGTAGAAAAAACCGCCATGAATGGCGGCGAAAATTCCTGAAAATGGTGCAGGCGGTCCGTAGTCAAACCGCCTGCGAAAAGCTTACTGAGAAACCGGGTTGCAGACGGTTTGACCTGCTTCGGTTGTTGCCAGTTCATAGCCTGCCGAGCAGCTGGCCGAGCCATACTTGTCATAGTCGGGTTGTACGTAAACAGGGGTCGGTTCTTCCTGCTGCGCACAAGCGGTCAGGACCAGGGCAAATGCGCCAACGGCTGCAAGTTTCAGTTTCATGTCCGTCAATCCTCTATTACTTTTCTGATATTGCCCAGCTTTTCGGGCCGCTTCCAGAGTACGGGCTGAACGGCAATCTGGCAACTAAAACGGTCACTTCCTTGTGAGGAAGAGCGATTCCATGCCAGTTCGAAGCCCAAACGATGATCCTTGCGGCATTACAGCTACCTTTTTGTCTGCATCGTCCTAAACTGTGTGACGTTTCAGCCAAATACGGAGAAGCCACATGTCAGACACACCCGTTATTGCCCAGAAAACCCCTTTTCCAGTCGAAGTTGCCGAAGGAAAAACCTATTTCTGGTGCGCGTGTGGAAAGTCGAACCGGCAACCCTTTTGCGATGGCTCACATAAAGACAGCGGGTTCGAACCGGTGAAATATACGGCCGAGGCCAGCAAAAAGGTCTTTTTTTGCGGGTGCAAACACAGTGCAAACGCGCCGTTGTGCGATGGAACGCATAAAGACCTTTGATCAGCCCTTCAATCTGTTCAGCGTCTCTGAATTTGCACAGAAATCTGGGGCCGTGTCCGCTGGATTCTGCCGCTGAGCCAGCCAGTTGGTGCATTGCGCACCACAGCCCGAGGCGCGACAGCGCGTGACCAGTTCAGCGTATCCTTCGGGCGACAACCGCCCTTCGGCCATGGCTTCGCTCAGTGAAATTCCCATGCTGCGGGAAACAGAGCGCGTCATCCAAAAGTGCTTTTCGACCTCACCCAGAATATCCCGAGGCATCACGCGTTCTCCGCTTGCAAAGCTTTGATGGCCTTGAATCGACCGCGGTTCGGGCATGTGCACGGGGCATGATCAATCTGTTCACGCCGTCCCAGCCACTCCGGACAGGTTCTGGCCCAGGTACAGCCGCGACACTGTTGCACGATCTCGGCCCAATCCTCATGTTTCAGGTGACCATCCCGATAGGCTGCGGCCAAGTCGGTTCCTGTGACCTGACCCATCCGCAGTACCAGACGAAGATGGGCCATGATTTCACCGAGTCGTGGCATGGCGAACCTGACAGTTAAGGCATCAATTTGTGCAGTAACTCCTGGTTACGGCAGTATTCCGGTGTCCGCCCAGCGGTCGCCATTTTGTTGAGCAGATCCTGACAATGATCCGGGTTTGGACAATCGGTACATCGCAGAACTGCCTCGGAAATCTGGTCGAAAGACACCTTGCCACCAATGGCTGCTTCCTCAAGATCGATGTCCAGCATTCTGGCCATGTCGTCCACCAATCCGGCATGAAGCCTCAAGGACTCTCGGGTGGGCATGCTGTATCCTTTCCCTTTCGCGCTTTACGAAATCGTAGCGCATCCGGGGCGTCATACTTTGACACAGGTCAAAATTGGGCGCCGATGTGATCCAGATAGGCCCGGGTTGCATCCTGAACGCGGCGAAAGCGGTCCCCACCCAGCTTTTTGCCTCCGTACCAGCGGGTGACGATGATCACGTGATTGTCCAGCCCTGCACGCTCGATCATCCGCAGGATTACCATACCGGCCCCGCTTTCCCCATCATCGGCCTTCAGTGCACCGGTCGGCAAAGAGGCGGCCCAGGTGTTATGTGTGGCCTTGGCATAGGATTTATCGGACTTCAGTTGATCCAGAACCGCGTCAACTTCCGCGCGCGACGCCACAGGCGCGCCAGATACCGCATATTTCGACCCGCGATCCGTCAAAATTACGCCAAGGCGCACAAGATCGGTCATTGCGTCAGCCCCAGTTGCGTGGCGGTTTCAAGCACGATGTGCACGCGCTGCGCGTTTGGTGGGTGGGTGCCCAGAAACCTGTCGCCAGGATCCGGAATCCGGTCAAAGAACTTCGCCCCAACCAGCGGGTTGTAGCCCGCGTTATATGTAATGATCGTGCCCATCTGGTCAGCCTCAAGCTCAAAAGCCTTCACATAAGCCTGAACACCAACCTGCGCGCCCACTTTCTGAGCCTCTTCTATGTCGGCGGCGTCACCCCCGCGCAGCTTTTCCGCCTTTCCAAACTCAGTGGCGCTTGCGCTGGCATTTTCGCTTTGCCTTGCGATGTGCCCCAGAACGTGATGGGCCGCCTCATGTCCCATGACAAAAGCCAGTTCGTCTGCGTTTTGCGTAGAACGGATCATCGCAACGGTAAAAATGATGGTAGGTTGCCGCTGGTCGTCCAATGTCTGAAAGGCATTGGCGGATGCGCGCGGATTCAGGTCAACGAGAATCTGGAAATCGCATTTCTGAGGCCTTGGTTGCTTCAAACACTGGCTGCGGGCCTCAGCCACGATGTTCTGGCTGACTTCGCGAAAGGTCTGGGCAACATCCTCAGAACCCGGCCCTTCACCCAGCCAGTCCGCGGCAGGCTGCAAGCGCAATGCACCTTCCGCACAGGCCGCAAGCAGCAGGGGAAACACCAAAACAAAGCGTCTGCGCATGTTACATCCTTCGGCTCGGTCTGACTGCGATTTCAACATAGTACCTGCCGCTCAGAGTGACCACACAATGCTTTGAAACGAACGTCTTGCATTGCGCGTCGACGGCTTGCACTCTGTCCTTATGTTTTCGATTGAGCATGAATTCGACTCGACGGTCATAACGCTTGTGGACGAAGGTGAAAAACCCTTGCAGGAAGATGTTGTGATCAACAATTTCGCCGAATGCGTCACGCTGGAACAGTTTGATCCGCGAACCGACCAGGTGCAAAAGATCACCTTGTCGCCCGAACAGGTCCGCGACCTGGCCGCAGCGCTGGACCTGCCCGAGGGTGTTTACCAGATCCGTGAAACGGGACCTTAGGGCACATAGACAAACACCTTGTTGCGCGCGGTTTGCCCCTGCTTGAGTGTCAGTGTCGAAGGGGCAACGCGAAGGCACCTCGCAAGGATCGCCTGAACCGCATGGTTGGCTTTGCCACTGTCAGGCGGAGCCGTGACAAATACCCTGATCTGCCCGCCTTCCACGATCACCCGGTCGCGCGCGGCCTTAGGTGTTACTTTCAAGTGAAACACTGCCCCGGCGTGCGCCTGCGCGCTGAGATCCGGCAGATCTCGTAGTTTCGATTTCGCCATTGTCGCCCCTTCCCTCAATAGTCTTGCATGATGGGCGGTAGGATGAAATTGATCCACGCGATCCGTCGCCGCGCCCTTGAAACCCTCGGCATGCCGACCAAGATACAGAGACGTGATGTAAAGGAAGTTAACATATGTCCATGAAAAACCCCGCTGCTCTGGAGTTTTTGCAGTCGCGCCGGTCCCGACCCGCCAAGACACTGGTTGCCCCGGCTCCGACACGGGACGAATTGCGCCCCCTGCTGACCGCAGCCGCACGCAGCCCCGATCACGGAAAACTGGAACCCTGGCGATTTATCGTTCTGGAACAGGGGGCCATGGCACGGTTGGCAACCCTGACCGAGGCCTGCGGGCAACGGCTGAACAAAAGTCCAGAAGACATTGCAAAAGCGCGCAGCCAGTTCGACATGGGGCATCTGGCCGTAGCCGTAATCGAAGTACAAAAACCGTCCGAGAAAATACCCGCAATCGAACAAACCTATTCTGCGGGCGCGGTCTGTCTGGCCCTGCTGAATGCCGCGCTGGCCGCGGGTTGGGGTGCAAACTGGCTGACAGGTTGGCAAACCCACGACCACGACTTCTGTGTCGACGCCTTTGGCCTTGCCAAGAACGAGCGTGTCGCCGGACTGATACACATCGCCACCGAAGGAACTGCCCCACCCGAACGCCCGCGGCCCGATGTGGCAGCCATAACGGAATGGATCACAGAATGATCATCCTGAACGCCTTTTTCAGCGCACTAAGCCAGATCGGAGATCCCAAGTTCCGTGCCGTTCTGCTGCGCGGTGTAGGTTTGACCATCCTGTTGCTGGGTCTTGCATGTGTCGGTGCGATCAGGTTGATCAACTGGTTGTCGGGCAGTGAAATCTCGCTGCCATTGGTCGGAGCTGTCCCGTGGCTGAACGACGTTCTGAACTATTCAGGTATCGTTCTCGTCCTGGTCCTGCCTGTTTTCCTGATGGTACCGGTGGCGTCAGCCATCACATCGATCTTTCTGGACGAAGTGGCGCAGGCGGTCGAGGACAAGCATTTTCCAGCCTTGCCACCTGCACGACGCATCCCGGTGTCGGAGGCCCTGAAGGACGGCCTCAGCTTTCTTGGCGTGCTGATTGTAGCAAACCTGCTGGCGCTGATCCTCTATGCGATCTTCACCCCGTTTGCGCCCTTCATCTTCTGGGCCATGAACGGGTTCCTGTTGGGGCGGGAATACTTCACGCTGGCCGCCATACGCCGGATCGGGCGGGATGGCGCGCGCCAATTGCGGGCCCGACATTCGACCACGATCTGGGTCGCCGGAACCCTGATGGCCATTCCGCTGTCGATACCGCTGTTGAATCTGGTGATCCCGATCCTTGGCGCGGCGACATTCACCCATATTTATCATGCTGTGTCAGGCCAAAAGGTCTGACACAGATTACCTCGGCTCCAGTTGGTTCAACCAGTCGAGGTCCCGCACTGAAATCACACCGGAAATGATGATCCCGGCAATGATCGCCCACAAAACCACAGCAATGGCGGTGGTGATCCACATCTTGGCTTTCATGTGATGGACTTCCGGCGCACCCGCATGGGTGCCCGGAACGATATCGTTCAGGTCACCCTGAGTTTTGATGCGAATGGGCAGCACCACAAGCAACGTCATGAACCAGATGACGGCGAACAGCACCAATGCAGCAGTAATGGTCACTTCAGGTCCCCCGGGTTTTGCGGATCATACCTGTTCCAGCTCGACAAGGCAGCCGTTGAAGTCCTTGGGATGCAGGAACAACACTGGTTTGCCATGTGCGCCGATCTTGGGCTCACCCGACCCTAGAACACGGGCGCCGGTCGCTTTCAAATGATCACGGGCGGCGATGATGTCGTCGACCTCATAGCATACGTGATGAATACCGCCTGCCGGGTTCTTTTCCAGAAACCCGTTGATCGGGCTGTCGTCGCCCAGCGGGTACAAAAGTTCGATCTTGGTGTTGGGCAGTTCGATGAACACAACCGTGACGCCATGATCCGGCTCGTCCTGCGACGCGCCGACCTTGGCGCCCAGCGCATTGCGGTACTGCTCGGATGCCGCCTCAAGGTCGGGTACGGCGATGGCAACGTGGTTCAGACGTCCAATCATGTCACACTCCTGATGTCCTGCTTTGCGTGGGTTATGGGGGTTGCTCTGCAAAAGGACAAGTGCGCCAAATCGCGCGTTAACGTCGTGTTAGCCAGAAGTTCCTAGCGTGAAGCATCTGCTGGATAGGAGAGCTGCCATGGACGATTCGGGCCTCATTGCCACCACCGCCGCCACGCCCACCGCAACGCGGCCCTTGCTGGGACAGACAATTCTGGTTGTTGAAGACAGCCGATATGCCTGCGACGCGATCCGCCTGATGTGCCTGCACAGCGGCGCACGTATCCGACGCGCTGACTGCCTGAAATCGGCACGGCGACACCTGCAAATCTATCGCCCTTCGGTCATTCTGGTTGATATGGGCCTGCCCGACGGGTCCGGAGCCGACCTGATCGCCGAACTGGCCGAAGCTTCACCACGGATCAGCGTGATCATGGGCCTGTCGGGCGACGACGCCACCGAAAGTCTGGCGCACGCAGCCGGGGCGGACGGATTTCTTTCCAAGCCAATAAAATCATTGTCTTATTTTCAGAAGTCCATTCTGGAGCGCCTGCCCGAGGATCGACGCCCAAGCGGGCTCCACTCGGTTCGAGATGAAGTCATCCGCCCCGACCCGATGGCCTATCAGGACGATATGGCGCATATCGCCGATGTCCTTACCGGGCCCAACGATCATCGCACGTGGGATTACGCTGCCCAGTTCCTGCAAGGGGTCGCACGGGAAGCCGATGACAGACCGTTGGCAGAAGCCGCCCGAAAGCTGGCGCTGTCACGGGCGAACGGCGCACCGATCACCGCGCAGGCAGCGCAGGTCGCCGGCATGGTGCAGAACCGCCTGGAACAAAGAAAGGCGATTTGACGTGATTGCAGCCTACTTCATCACTGCAACGCTTCTGTGCATCTGGGCCTATCGCCAAACACGGCATGCTGCACGTTCAATTCGTGTCAACCGAGGTGATTTGAACAACCCGCTGGACTGACCCGCGAATACTCGCTGGCATCAAAATGAAACCGCCCGCTAAATGCGGGCGGCTCTCGTTCAGTCCTGCGGAATGAGGCGCAAACCCAGTTCCATCAGCTGATCTGACGTCGGGTCCGACGGCGCATGCATCATCAGGTCTTCGGCCCGCTGGTTCATCGGGAACATCATGACCTCGCGGATATTGGCCTCATCCGCCAACAGCATCACGATCCGGTCGATCCCTGCAGCGCAGCCACCGTGCGGCGGCGCACCGTAGTGGAAGGCGTTGAACAGGGCACCAAATCGGGATTTCACTTCATCCTCGCCATAGCCCGCCAGTTCAAAAGCTTTCAGCATGATTTCCGGCTTGTGGTTCCGGATCGCACCCGACACCAGTTCGTATCCGTTGCACGCCAGATCGTATTGATAGCCGCGCACATCCAGCGGATTGCCCTGCAGCGCTTCCATGCCGCCTTGCGGCATCGAAAACGGGTTGTGCTCAAAGTCGATAGCGCCGGTTTCTTCGTCTTGCTCGTAGATCGGGAAATCAACGATCCAGGCAAAGGCAAAGCGGTCCTTCTCGGTCAGGCCAAGCTCATCCCCGATCACTTCGCGCGCTTTGCCTGCAACCTTTTCAAAGGCTTTCGGCTTACCACCCAGGAAAAATGCAGCATCGCCGACCCCCAGACCCAATTGCTGACGGATTGCCTCGGTCCGTTCGGGGCCGATGTTCTTGGCCAGCGGACCTGCGGCTTCCATCCCTTCGCCCTGATCACGCCAGAAGATGTAGCCCATCCCCGGCAGACCCTCTTTCTGGGCAAAGGCATTCATTCGGTCACAAAACTTACGGCTGCCACCGGTTGGCGCGGGGATAGCGCGAATTTCGGTACCTTCCTGTTCGAGCAGTTTTGCGAAAATCGCAAAACCAGACCCGCGGAAGTGGTCAGAGACCACCTGCATTTTGATGGGATTCCGCAGGTCGGGCTTGTCCGTGCCGTACCACAGCGCCGAATCCTTGTAGGAAATTTGCGGCCAGTCCTGATCAACCTTGCGGCCACCGCCGAACTCTTCGAAGACGCCGGCCAGAACGGGCTGGATCGTGTCGAACACATCCTGCTGCTCGACAAAGGACATCTCGAGGTCGAGCTGGTAGAAATCGGTGGGCGAACGGTCGGCGCGCGGGTCTTCGTCGCGAAAGCAAGGCGCAATCTGGAAATATTTGTCGAAACCCGACACCATGATCAGCTGCTTGAACTGCTGCGGGGCCTGCGGCAAGGCGTAGAACTTGCCCGGATGCAGGCGCGACGGCACCAGAAAGTCACGCGCGCCTTCGGGCGAGGATGCGGTGATGATCGGCGTCTGATACTCGCGGAACCCCTGATCCCACATACGCTTGCGCATGGAGGCCACAACGTCCGAGCGCAGGGTCATGTTGCGCTGCATCGCCTCGCGCCGCAGGTCGAGGTAACGATAACGCAGGCGCGTTTCCTCGGGGTATTCCTGATCGCCGAACACCATCAGCGGCAGTTCCTCTGCAGCCCCCAGAACTTCCAGTTCGCGCACGTAAACCTCGATCTCGCCGGTGGGCAGTTTCGGGTTCACCAGTTCGGCGGCACGCGCCTTGACGGTTCCGTCGATGCGGATGCACCATTCGGAACGCACCTTTTCCAGCGCAGCAAAAGCGGCGCTGTCGCCATCGCACAAAACCTGTGTCACACCAAAATGATCGCGCAGGTCGATGAACAGGACGCCCCCGTGATCTCGGACCCGATGCACCCAACCGGACAGGCGAACGGTTTCACCGACATTGGCGGCGGTCAGTGCGGCGCAGGTGTGGCTGCGATAGGCGTGCATGGATCATATCCCTTCGGGCGCAGAATTCGTCGCGCCGATACACCCTGTCAGGCCCGGAAAGTCAAGGCGGGTCGCCCTGTCAAAACGGCCTTTGCACGTTGCCTGAGTAGAAATAGACACCCAGCCCGACCGCAAAGATGATATTACCCACAATCACGTGCAACAGCACCGCATAGAAGAACGAGCCGCGCTGCCTGTAGGCCCATGTAAACAGCAGCCCGCCCGCAAATGTCATGAGGGCGACAATCCAGCTCCAATGCATCAGATGCGCGAACGAGAAGATTGCAGCATTCAGCACATAAGCCGCGCGCCCCTCTGGCAAGATCGCGTGATAACACTGGAAGTATAGTGGGCGGAACAGCACAACTTCGCGAAGCGACCAGTTGGCCCAATCATAGCGCAGCTCGGCCCATTGAATGCCCGGTGTCCAATGCAGCAGCAATATCCCATCCCGGTCAGGGCAAACAGTGCCGGAAACATCCTGTTCGTAGGAAACAAAACCGCGATGATCAGCGGCGGGACAATATTAAACAGGCCGAACTCAACCCTTAACCGCGGCAATGCAACCGGAGACCCGACCATCGCACCTTCTTTGATCACGTGTATATCAGCTCCACCCGGATCAGCCCGCGCAGTGAATTGCCCATGTAGGCAGTTTGCGCATTTTTCAGGTCGCTCAAGGTCAGCACGGCCTCGGACACCGTTTCTTTATCCAGCAACTCTTCGCGCAATATGCCAGGCAACAGACCGCTGGACAGCGCAGGCGTCAGAATACGGCCATCCCGCTTTTCGACGAAAAGGTTGCTGATGGTGCCCTCACACAGTTCATCAAGCTCATTCAGGAATAACACTTCGTCTATGCCATCCGTCAGCGCGGCGCGGGCATCGTCATATAGGGCGCGGCGGCTTGTCTTGTGACGCAGCCAAAGATCATTGGAAGCCAGCCGCTGATCAGACAGGGCTATGCGCCAGACCGGAGGGTTGCTGGCCAGAACCCCGGTCGTCAATTCGAATGCACCCGATGCATCCAACGTCAAACGACAACGCAAGGGGGTGTCGCCCAACGCGCCATCCAGCGCGGCGGTCGCTGCATCCGGGTTGAAGGGAAGGCCAAAGGCCGCAGCGGTTCGGGCCATGCGCGCAAGGTGACGGTCTTTTCGGACAAAGCCCTGATCTGGCCGAAACGCCAGCGTTTCGATCAGGCGGAAATCAGGCTCAGCTGGCGGGCGAAGCGGGCTTTCCATAGCGCCTCCTCATATTCTGCCGGGGCGGTACTGTCCCAGACAAGGCCCCCGCCCACGTTCAGGGTGGCCTGATCGCCTTCTAGCATCAGCGTACGAATGGCCACGTTGAACTCGGACCGGCCATCAGGCGCGGCCCAGCCGATGGTGCCACAATAGATGTCGCGCGGCCAGGGTTCCAGCCCGGCCAGAATTTCCATGGCGCGAATTTTGGGCGCGCCAGTGATCGAGCCGCAGGGAAACAACGCCATCAATATATCGCTGAGCCCTGCGCATTTGAGCAACTGGGCACGGACAAGTGAAACCATCTGATGCACGGTCGCATAGGTTTCCACCTTGAACAGTTCAGGTACATGAACGGAACCGGGCAGCGCGACACGGCTGATATCGTTGCGCAGCAGATCGACGATCATCAGGTTTTCCGCCCGGTTCTTTTCGTCCGTGGTCAGAAACGACCGGCGCCGCATATCCTCATCCGGGTCTTCGCTGCGCGGCTGGGTACCCTTCATCGGTCGTGTTTCGATCTTTCCATCCGTGTCCGTGCGGAAGAACAACTCCGGCGAGCGGCTGAGCAAATCGGGCAACCCGACCTGCTGCACCAGCGCGCCATGCCCAACGGGCTGCCCCGCTGCCAGTGCCGCATAAAGGGCTTCACTGCTGCCCGAGACGGTCAGATCAATCGGAAAGGTCAGGTTCGCCTGATAGATATCACCAGCACCGATGGCATCATGCACCACTTGAAAGGCTTCGCCATAACGCGCCTCATCCCAGCGCGGCTGAAACACGCGCACCTCGCCCGCAGGCGTCGGTAAAGCAACCCGATCCGGTGCGCCGTAAACCCCAAAGCACAGCAGGGGCAACCGACGCGCATCCGGCAAAAGATCGATCAGCCGGGGTTCAAGCACATATCCCAGTTCATAACTGGCATAGCCAGCCAGCCATGCCCCGTCCGCGCGCGCCTCATCCAGCGCCGCCAGAGCCTGGGGCACGTCCTCCGCAGTATCTGCGCGGATAATCCGAGACGGGCGCTGAAACCGGGTTCCGCGACCGGCTGGTCCCTGATCAAAACGAATACGCAACTGCATCCTCTTTTGCCGTGAAGGGCGATATAGAGAATACTCTGGCAGGGGAAAGGGGGGAAAGCGGCAATTTCGCTTCTGTTTCCGATACCCCTTGAACCTTTCTGCGTGGTCCCTATAACCCACGACAATTTGGGCGCTTGGGCGGTGCCCGCGACTCGTGCAAAATCGAAGGGGCCAGGCCATGCCGAAGAGAACCGACATCAAGTCGATCATGATCATCGGGGCGGGTCCCATTGTTATCGGTCAGGCTTGCGAGTTCGACTATTCCGGAGCGCAGGCCTGCAAAGCCCTGCGCGAAGAAGGTTACCGGGTTATTCTGGTCAACTCGAACCCGGCGACAATCATGACTGACCCCGGACTTGCCGATGCCACCTATATCGAGCCGATCACGCCCGAGGTCGTCGCCAAGATCATCGAAAAGGAACGCCCTGATGCCCTGCTGCCCACAATGGGCGGGCAAACCGGTCTGAACACCTCGCTCGCGCTGGAAGAGATGGGGGTGTTGGACAAGTTCGGTGTCGAGATGATCGGTGCCAAACGCGACGCCATCGAGATGGCCGAGGACCGCAAATTGTTCCGCGAGGCGATGGATCGGCTGGGGCTGGAAAACCCTAAAGCCACCATCGTGACCGCCCCCAAGAAGGCCGACGGCTCTGCCGATCTGGACGCAGGTGTCCAGATCGCTCTGGACGAGCTGGAGGAAATCGGCCTGCCTGCCATCATCCGCCCGGCCTTTACCTTGGGCGGCACAGGCGGCGGCGTGGCCTATAACCGCGAGGATTATATCCATTTCTGCCGCTCGGGCATGGATGCCTCGCCTGTCAACCAGATCCTCGTCGATGAAAGCCTGCTGGGCTGGAAAGAATACGAGATGGAAGTGGTGCGCGACACCGCCGACAACGCCATCATCGTCTGCTCCATCGAAAACGTCGACCCAATGGGCGTGCACACGGGTGACTCGATTACCGTGGCCCCTGCCCTGACGTTGACCGACAAGGAATACCAGATCATGCGCAACGGCTCGATCGCCGTCCTGCGCGAGATCGGAGTGGAAACCGGTGGCTCGAACGTGCAATGGGCGATCAACCCCGATGATGGCCGCATGGTTGTGATCGAAATGAACCCGCGCGTGTCGCGCTCTTCGGCGCTGGCCTCCAAGGCGACGGGTTTCCCGATTGCCAAGATCGCTGCGAAACTGGCCGTGGGCTACACGCTGGACGAGCTGGACAATGACATCACCAAGGTCACGCCTGCGTCGTTTGAACCTACCATCGACTATGTCGTCACCAAGATCCCGAAATTCGCGTTTGAGAAATTCCCCGGCTCTGAGCCTTATCTGACCACTGCAATGAAGTCGGTGGGTGAGGCGATGTCCATCGGCCGCACCATTCACGAATCCATGCAAAAGGCGCTGGCCTCGATGGAGTCCGGCCTGACCGGGTTTGATGAGATCGAAATTCCGGGGCTGAGCATCGGCCTGTGGGATGAGGTCGAAAGCAGCGACGACAAGGCACATGTCATCAAAGCGATCAGCAAGCAGACCCCCGACCGCCTGCGCACTATCGCACAAGCCATGCGTCATGGCCTGACCGACGACGAAATCTTCGGCGTTACCAAGTTTGACCCCTGGTTCCTGGCCCGCATCCGCGAGATCACCGAGGCAGAGCGCACTGTGCGCAAGGACGGTTTGCCAGTGACCGAAGAAGGCATACGAAAGCTCAAGATGCTGGGCTTTACCGATGCGCGTCTGGGCAATCTGTCTGGCCGCAGCGAAGATAACGTACGCCGCGCCCGCCACAATTTGGGCGTTACCGCGGTTTTCAAACGCATCGATACCTGCGCCGCCGAGTTCGAAGCGCAAACGCCCTATATGTACTCGACTTACGAAGCGCCGATGATGGGCGATGTCGAATGCGAGGCACGCCCAAGCGACCGCAAGAAGGTCGTTATTCTTGGTGGTGGTCCGAACCGGATCGGTCAGGGGATCGAGTTCGATTATTGCTGCTGCCACGCCTGCTATGCGCTGACCGAGGCCGGGTACGAGACCATCATGGTCAATTGCAACCCCGAGACGGTTTCGACCGACTATGACACATCGGACCGTCTGTATTTCGAACCGCTGACCTTTGAACACGTCATGGAAATCCTGACGAAGGAACAGGAAAACGGCACGCTGCACGGCGTGATCGTTCAGTTCGGTGGTCAAACACCGTTGAAGCTGGCCAACGCGCTTGAGGCAGAGGGTATTCCTATTCTGGGTACCACGCCGGACGCAATTGACCTGGCCGAAGACCGCGAACGGTTCCAGGCGCTGGTCAATGAACTGGGCCTGAAACAGCCCAGAAACGGCATTGCCTCGACCGACGAAAAGGCACTGGAGATTGCGGAAGTGATCGGTTTCCCGCTGGTCATTCGCCCCTCTTACGTTCTGGGCGGTCGTGCTATGGAAATCGTGCGCGACATAGATCAGCTGCGACGCTATATCAACGAGGCCGTTGTGGTCTCGGGCGACAGCCCCGTACTGCTGGACAGCTATCTGGCGGGCGCGGTCGAACTGGACGTAGACGCCCTGTGTGACGGCAACGATGTCCACGTCGCGGGCATCATGCAGCATATCGAAGAGGCGGGCGTCCACTCGGGCGATTCCGCCTGTTCGCTGCCGCCCTATTCACTGTCGAAAGAGATCATCGGGCAGATCAAGGATCAGGCGTTCAAGCTGGCCAAGGCGCTGAATGTCGTTGGCCTGATGAATGTGCAATTCGCGATCAAAGATGATGAGATCTATCTGATCGAAGTGAACCCGCGCGCGTCGCGCACCGTACCGTTTGTTGCCAAGGCCACCGACAGTGCGATTGCGTCGATTGCTGCACGCATCATGGCGGGCGAGAAGCTGGCCAACTTCCCGATGCGCCCTCCCTATCAGGAAGGCAAGGACACCAAGATCGCGGACCAGATGACGCTGGCCGATCCGGACATGCCGTGGTTCTCGGTGAAAGAAGCTGTCATGCCCTTCGCCCGTTTCCCCGGCGTCGACACCATCCTTGGCCCGGAAATGCGCTCGACCGGCGAGGTGATGGGCTGGGACCGTGACTTCCCACGTGCGTTCCTCAAGGCGCAAATGGGCGCGGGCATGGTGTTGCCGTCCTCTGGCCGTGCGTTCATTTCGATCAAGGATGCCGACAAGGGCAAAGCCATGCTGGAAGCGGCGCAAGTTCTGGTTGACCAGGGCTTTACGCTCGTGGCCACGCGCGGCACCCAAAGCTGGCTGGACGAACAGGGTGTTGCCTGTGACGTGGTGAACAAGGTGTACGAAGGCCGCCCGGATGTTGTGGACATGCTGAAAGACGGTCAGGTGCAGCTGGTGATGAACACTACCGAAGGCGCGCAGGCGGTTGAGGACAGCAAGGCCATCCGCTCGATCGCGCTGTATGATAAGATCCCATATTTCACCACCGCAGCAGGTGCCAACGCCGCTGCACTGGCGATCAAGGCGCAGGCTGAAGGCGACGTCGAGGTGAAATCGCTACAGGGGTAAAGACCCCTGACCCAAACGAAAAAGCCCCAGAGGAAACTCTGGGGCTTTTCTTTATTTCCAATGCTTTACGTAGGTATTTCCGTCGTTCTCTTTCGTTCGTCACGGGCGAAGAACAGCAGATAGAACACCGGTGCTGCAACCATTGTCAGCACAGTGGCAAATGCCAGACCGCCCATGATCGTCACTGCCATCGAGACGAAGAACGCATCCGTCAGCAGCGGCGCCATGCCCAGAATGGTCGTGACAGCCGCCAGCATGACGGGCCGCAAACGGGACACGGATGCTTCGATGATTGACTCGCGCAAGGGCTTGCCGGTGGCGCGGACCAGATCGATTTCCTCAACCAGAACAATGCCGTTCTTGATCAGCATACCCGACAGGCTGAGCAGGCCCAGAAGTGCCGTAAAGGTGAAGGGCAACCCTGTTCCCAGCAGGCCGATCACCACGCCGTTTACGGACATCGGCACCAGCAGCCAGATGATGATCGGCTGGCGGATCGCGTTGAACAACAGGACCGAGATCAACACCATGATCAGCAGGCTCAGCGGCAATTGTCTGCCCAGGCTTGCCTGTGCTTTGCGCGAGGTTTCGAACTCTCCACCCCATTCCATCTTGTAGCCGGGTGGCAGATCGATGACCTCGATGGCGTCGCGCACTTCGGCGTGGACCTGTGCCGCTGTCAGGTCGGGCGGGATGTCGGCGCCGACGGTGATGGTCAGAACCCGATCACGACGGTGAACCAACGTATTGAGCGATTTGTACTCGAATCCATCCACCATTTGTTCAATTGGTACAAACTTTTCCGACTGGTCCGAGTACACGACCTGATCGACAATCGAGTAATCTCCGTCCGCGGGTCGGCGCAAGATAATCGGGATCAGGCGGTCGCGCTCACGGAACACACCACCCGTGATGCCGTCGGTCGAGAATTGCAGAGTGGCGGCGATATTTTCGCGCGTGACACCTGCTGTCTGCGCCCGTTCTGTTGCATAGATCGGTTGCAGCGCCAGTTCCTGTTCGCGCCAGTCGTGATGAACCAGCAGCGCGTTCGGCGATGCGGCTGCCATGCGCTGCACCGCCTCATCGGCAAGCTGGCGCAGCACGACCGGGTCGCTGCCCGAGAAGCGGGCCTGAATCGGATCACCACCGCCGGGGCCAAAGACCAGACGCTTGGTACCGAACTCACCTTCGGGGAATTGGACAGACCCAAACGCTTCAAGATCTGCTTGCAGCGCCGGGATGTCGTCCAGGCTTGCTGTGCGGATGACCATGTGCCCATAGCTGGGGTTCGGCTTTTCGGCTGAATATGTCAGCATGAAACGGGTAGCCCCCTGGCCGACAAAGGTCGTGACCGAGACGACGTCGTCGCGTGCTGCCAGCCACTCTTCGAACACCGCCATGTCTTCGGCTGTTCGTGCAATCGGTGTGCCCTGCGGCAGTTTGTAGTGCACAAAGAACAAAGGCGTGTTGGAGTTGGGGAAGAACTGCTGTTTCATCAGCCCAAACCCGGCATAACACACCACGGTTACGCCGACGAGACCAGCAACAACCAGCCAGCGGAAGCGCAGCGCAAAGCGCAGAATCGCACCATAGATGCGGAACAGGAGGCCGCCATAAGCGTCGATCTCGCCTGCTTTGCCCTGTTTGAAGAAGTAATGCCCCAATAGCGGCGTGACGGTGATCGCTAAAACCCAGCTGAGCAACAGTGAAATGCCGATCACGGCGAACAGAGAGAACAGGAATTCTCCGGTTGCGTCAGGGCTGAGGCCAATGCCCGCAAAGGCCATGATGCCAATCACGGTCGCACCCAGCAGCGGGATCTGGGTTTTTGACGCCACATCCTCGGCCGCATCGCGCGAGGACTGGCCGCGCAGCATGGATATTTGCATCCCTTCGGCCACGACGATGGCGTTGTCCACCAGCATCCCCATGGCGATGATCAGGGCACCCAGTGAGATTCGCTCCATCTCGATTGAGAAGAGCGACATGAACAGAAGCGTGCCGACCACGGTCAGCAGCAAGGTCGAGCCAACGACAATGGCCGCGCGCCAGCCCATGAAGATGCCCAGCACGGCGACCACGATGGCCACCGACATGGCAAGGTTCACGAGAAAGTCGTTCGAGGCCTGCTCGACCACCACATGTTGCTGATAGATCGGCAGGATTTCGACACCGAAGGGAATGCTTGTGTTCAACTCCGCGAATTTGGCGTCAGCGCGTTTGCCAACCTCGACAATGTTTTCAGTGGCCAGACCCGCGATGCCCAAGGTGAAAGCCTCGATCCCGTTGTAGCGGATGATAATGTCGGGGTCGTTCTGACGGGCGCGATAGACATCGGACATGTCAAAGAGGTTGATCACCTGCCCTTGCGAACCGACAGACAGGCCCGCAATGGCCGACACGCTGTCCGACCCTTCAGCCGTCAGGATGGTGGTGCGGTCGTTATCAGAGCGCAAGGACCCTGAGGAATTGACCGAATCCGCATTGGCAATCGCCTGGTTGATTGCTTGCAGCGGGACATTCTGGTTCACCGAAATCGCCAGATCGGGTTCGACAAAGATCGCCTCGTCCGGCAGGCCCTGAACCTCGACATCCGCAACGCCGTCAACGGTCAGCAGTTCCCGCCGCAGGAAGGTTGCCAGTTCGTGCTTTTCAGCGTCCGAGAACCCTTGGGCGGTCACCGCATAGAACAGGCCGAACACGTCGCCGAACCCGTCATTCACAAACGGTTGGCCGACGCCCGATGGCAGGCCGCGCGCGGCGTCGCGCACCTTGGCCCTGAGCCGGGTCCAGATGGCGGGCAGTTCGGTGCCGTCGTATGTCGACTTGATCTCAACCTCGATCAGGGACCGTCCGGGTTGATTGACCGAGGTGATGACGTCCACCTCGCCCATCTGCTGTATGGCGGATTCCAGCGGTTCCGATACTTCCAGCGCCACCTGTTCGGCGGTGGCGCCCGGGTATTGCGTGATGACAACCGCGTTCTTGATTGTAAAGGCCGGGTCTTCCAGACGGCCAAGCGATGTGAACCCCCAGATGCCCCCAATGAGAGCAATGAGAATGACCAGCCATGTGTAAAGCGGCCGGTCGATTGAGGCGCGGGCGATGTTCATCTGTCAGCCCCTCAGTTCGCGAAACCGGCGAACCGGCGCACCGTCTGACCATCCGTCAGCACAGCGCCCCCGGCCACAACGACCTCATCCCCATCTGACAGGCCCGTCAGCACCCGGACTTCGCCGGTTTGCGTGGGCTCGATGGTCACTGGGACGCGGCGCACGGTGCCCTCATCCGCCCCTACCGGGGAAAACACCACGACGTTCAGCGCGCCGTTTGCGTCAGCGACTACGGCGGTCGCCGGGACGACGATGCCTGTGCGGTTGTCCTGCACCTGAACGTTGACGGTAACGGAAGAACCGGGAAAGATTTGCAGCCCCTTTGGCGGGGTCAGGCCAAACTGGATCCGGAAAGTTTGACCGACGCTGGAGGTTTCCGCGTCGAATTCACGGATTTCCAGCGGGAAGACTTCGTCACTGACCGGGAATTTCGCGGTGATGAAGAAGTCGTCATTCTGGCCAGAGCGTTGAAACAGGATCTCGGGCACATCGACCACGATGCGAAGTTCCGACATGTCGTGAATGCGGACGATGGGGGTGCCCGCCGAGACGGTCGTAAACGCCTCGACCGAGCGGCTGGAGACCAGCGCGTCAAACGGCGCGGTCAACGTGGCGTGTTCCAGTTCATATTCCGCGTCGCGCAGGGCGATTGCGGCCAGCTGCGCCTCGGTCTCGGCGTCGTCCACGGCCACCTGGCTGGCGGTTGTACCGCGCAGGCGCGACAGGCGGGCGACGGTGCGGTCGGCCTGTTCCTTTTGCAGCCGCGCCCGATCAAGGCGCAGCTCGAACGGTTCCTGATCCAGGCGGGCAATCAGACCATCCTTGGGAATCATGAAGCCTTCGTTGATGGGCATCTCGACAATCTGGCCAGCAACCTGAAAGGCAAGATCAACGGTCTGGCGCGCGGCGACGCGGCCAAAGAACTGCCGCGTGAAACCCGGCGCGGTTTCGCGCACCTGCATGAGTTTCACCGGTTTCGGGGTATCTTGAGCGGCAATCGGGGTTGCCAGAATGGCCAGTGCAAGGCCCAGAGAGGTCAGGAGTTTCATTTCTTCAATCCCTCGGGAATTCCCGTTTTCAATACGTTGTCGCGGATTTTGCGCGCCAGTCGCGCGAATTCGGCAGTTTCTTGTTCGTTTAGGCCCGAGGCCCTGTGAAACAGGTCCCCGGCGGCGGCGACCAGCATGTTGCGGGCCTCTTCGCCCTGCTCTGTCAGCACCAGCAACCAGGCGCGGCGGTCTTCGGGGTCACGCCGCCGCGTCAGGTAGCCCGCTTTTTCAAGGGCATCGGCTGTGGCGGTGATCGTTGACGGGACGCTTAACATATCAGCGGCCAGAACGCCCATGCGCTTGGGCTGATCCAGTTTGATCAGCATGTGGCATTCCGGGTGGCTCAGGTCTGTTTCGATACAGTCGAAGGTCTCTTCCAGTTTCCAGTACAGGGCATAGACGCCCATGATCGCCTGAATCTCGGGGCTGAGGCGGCCCAGTCTGGCGCTGATATCGTCTGGCATTGGGGGGTCTCCGCGCGGGTTACGGGGCGATATACTTCAATTTCTGAACTATTCAAGATATGAAACTGCGCCCCGGAACGAATTCCCTTAGGTCAACATATCTTGATCAAATCACGCCATGACTGCATTTTGGGCGAATCCGAAACATTCAGGACCCGCCATGTATACCCCCGCCATCACCGGTACCGGTGTCTTCACCCCGGAAAACGTCATCACCAACGCGGAGCTTGTTGAAGCGTTCAACGCCTATGCCGACAAGCAGAACGCGAAGAATGCCGAGGCCATCGCAGCCGGGCAGATGGAGGCGATGCAGCATTCCTCGGAAGAGTTCATCGTCAAGGCGTCGGGCATTCAGAACCGCTACGTGATGGACAAGGCCGGGGTGCTGAACCCGGACGTGATGCACCCGACGCTGCGCCAGCGCAACGATGACGAGCCCGGGATCATGACCGAGATGGCAGTGGATGCCTGCAAGAAGGCGCTGGCGCAGGCGGGGCGCACGGCGGCGGATGTCGATCTGGTGATCTGTGCGGCCTCGAACCACGAGCGCGCCTATCCGGCGATTGCAATCGAGATTCAGCAGGAACTGGGTATCGACGGGTTCGGCTTTGACATGAATGTCGCCTGTTCTTCGGCCACGTTCGGCATTCAGGCGGCGGCGGATATGGTGCGGTCCGGTTCGGTGCGCGCGGCGTTGGTGGTGAACCCTGAAATCTGCTCGGGCCATCTGGAATGGCGCGACCGGGATTGTCACTTTATCTTTGGTGATGTGGCAACGGCAACGCTGATCGAGCGGATCGAAGACGCAAAAGGCCCGCATTTCGAAATCCTGTCGACCCGCTGTGCCACCGCCTTTTCCAACAATATCCGAAACAATAACGGTTTCCTGCGCCGGTCGCGCCCCGATGGTGTGATTGACCGCCGCGACATGCAGTTCATGCAGAACGGCCGGAAGGTGTTCAAGGAAGTGTTGCCGATGGTCAGCAAGCATATCAGCGACCATATGGAGGCCGAAGGGGTCAGCAATACCGACCTCAAACGCCTGTGGCTGCATCAGGCCAACAAGACGATGAACGACTTCATTGGCAAGAAGGTTCTGGGCCGCGAACCCGAGGCGGGCGAGCAACCCAATATCCTTCAGGATTATGCGAACACCTCATCCGCAGGGTCGATCATTGCGTTTTCGAAATACTCTGACGATCTGCAAGAGGGCGATCTGGGCCTGATCTGTTCTTTTGGGGCCGGGTATTCGGTTGGATCGGTGATCGTGAAGCGTCACGCCTGATCTGCATTCCGCAAAGCGCTGACGGCCTAGAGATCGGCCGCCAACTGAAAAACCTGGAACGCGGCCCCTTCCCCACGATCAATCCGGCTGAGATAGGCGGGGGTTTCACCTTTTGCCAGTTGGGATTGCAGCCCGCGCCCCTGAGACGCCCAGTCCCAGAATTCGGCACGGGGCGCAGCGGTGCACAGCAGCACATAGCTTACACCCAGTGCAGCAAGACGCGGACCGGCCTGGGACGCATCCACACGCAAAACCGCGATCTGCGCCTGAATTCCGGCCCGGTTGCGGTGATAATTTCCAGCCAGAACCGAATGATCAGTATAGCGCAGCACCTCTGCCGCATAGTCAAAATCGACCAGAACCATTCCGGCTGGCAGGTCTTGCAGGGCCGCGTAGGCCTCGGGCGCTTTGCAGGGGGCGCTGATGTTTTGCGAATCCTGCGCGACCTCGGCGACGGGTGCCGCAACGGAGGGGCGCGCAAACCGTTCCAGCTGTTTTTCCACGCTGCTACCAATCTTTGGCGAGACGCAGACGATAAAGCCGATCATAGCCAAGCCGGAGAGCGTGCGGCCATGGGTTCTGTAACTGACGTAAAGGGTCCGCAGCACCTGAGCCTGAACAGCCACAAGAGACACGCCCAGAAACGTCATCATCCGGGACTGGTACAGAAACATGGAAAACCCGGTCACAATCAGCGCCAGAAACAGAAGGTAATCCAGTTTGTCTTGCGACTGGCGGGCAAAGAACAAGGCTGCAACCGCCGTGATGACGGACATGGCGATCAGGGCCGCAGCCTCGCCCCGATGTCGTTCCAGCACGACGGTTATATTCTGTGCTTCGGCAACCTGGCTGAGCCAGAAGTCGCGCATGTCCTGAGGCAGGTCCGCAATCGGGTTTTCAAGGCAATGCGGTGCAAATGCGTAAGCGCAGCCAAGTGTTACAGCGCCTGTCGCAAGACACGCGCCGATGCGCCCCCAATAGGACCAGCCCGACCCGACCCAGGCTGCTGCACACAGGCACAGGGCCGCGATCCCGGCCGGCAGGGCCACACTGATCGTCAGGGCATCGCAGCTTGGGAACAGAAAACCCTGACGCCCCGTTGTTGCAACGCTGGCCAACAACAGGGTCAGCGCCAGCCCGGTTCCAAACACTATGGTGCGGCGGCGGGCGGCTGTGCCGGTCACGATCCAGTCAATCGTGAAGAACACCGCGATAATCGCGACCTGCACGATCGATTCGGTTCCGATGGACACCGAAAGGGCCAGACAGACACCCAGCCATCCCGCAGCAGAGGGTTTGGCCTTGCGCAGGACAAAGAACATGAGGGCCGCTGCAAACAGCAGAATCTGAACATTGTGGTGGTCAAACGAGAAATAGTCGAACTTCCGATAATGTTCGAGCGTCAGCGCACCGACCACCAGTGCCGAAATCGCGCCATTTCGCCCGCCCAACGCTGCGCCGGTGACAGCAAAGGCCCACAGGGTCAGCCCCGCCAGAAGCACCGGCCACACAAACGCGGTCACTTGCAAGGCGGTGTCGGGCGGCACGACCATCGCGGACAGCGCGTAGATCCCGGCAATCGGTGCATCGACAAGCCGGGACCAGTGCATCAGCGTGCCGTCACCGGGGCCCAGCCGATGCTGATAGGCGTCAAACCAGCCCTGTCCCGCCAGCAGGTCCTGTACCATGACCCAGCGCATCGCGTCATCAGGGCCTTCCTGATAAGCGCCAAACAGCACCGTGGCCAGAAAGAGCGCATAGACAAACAGGAACGACCGCCAAACCATACGGTCTGCGAGAATGCTGTAATTTCCCTGCATTTTCTGCATGGTTTACTGCCCTTGACGATCTTGCCTGCGCCACAGCTTATCTGAAAGACGTGACTGAATTGAGGCGCAGAGTCCGGTTGATGATCATGCCACAAAGCGCACGACATCTGCGGCGATCCGGGCAGGCGGTTTTTGGCCGATAGCTGGCCGCCACCAAGCCTAGCTGACGCTTTCTTCTTCCAGGTGCAGTTTCATTTCTATCAGGACCTGCTGAAGCAAACTGGTTTCTTTCAGCAGCCTTTTGGCTTCGTTCACCGTGATGATGCCATCTTCGATAGCGGACTGATATTCAGTCATCAACATTGCAAACCGCTGGCTGAGCGCGATGACATCCGAATTCACCCCGCCTGTGCGAGGATCCTCGGTGTTGCGTTCGCTGTAGGACAAGGTGATGTTTTTCAGATCCGCCAGCGCGGATGTCACATGCGGATAAGTTGCTGCGTTTTCAAGCCGAGCCACCGCATCCACGGGCATGAACCTGTCCGCGTGTTCGGCATTGTCCGAATAATACCGGCCCAGGGTCGCCTTGGATTTTCCGGTGATTTCACAAGCAGCTTCTATTCCGACATCTTTGACCAGCGCTTCTGTGTGTTTCTTCAGATAGGCCCCGATATCTGCCATTGATTTACCTTTATTACCTGCAAACGCCCGCCCGGTGTCCAAACCGGGGAAAGCGTCGGGAAATTTCCCATACCTGAGTCATAATTGAAATGTCATACATTGACTATCCCTCAGATAAGCGGGGGATTTTGTGAGTGAGTGGCGGCAGTTCAAGCCGGTAAAGAGTGATTGCGGGGCGGTATTGTTGGGCCTTGCTTTGTTTTGGCCACATGTTGGCCGACGGCGTCGCTGTTGCAGACGCGGGGGTTCCATCCCCTACGAGCCCAGCTCGGCCTCTGCACACGCAATGGCGACGTCGCTTCTTACATCCCTTTGCTCTCTTGTTCCTTTTGGCCGGGCGTTTTAGACCCACGCCATGGCAAAGCTGTATTTCAACTATTCCACCATGAACGCGGGCAAGTCGACCGTGTTGCTACAGGCGTCGCACAACTATCGCGAGCGCGGGATGCAGACCTATCTGATGACCGCCGCCCTTGACGGGCGGGCGGGTGCGGGGCGGATTGCATCGCGCATCGGCATATCGGAGCAGGCTGACACGTTCACACCCGAAGATGATGTCTTCGCCATGATCCGATCCCGGCTGGACAATGGTTCCGTGGCCTGCGTTTTCATTGATGAGGCACAATTCCTGTCCGAGGCGCAGGTCTGGCAACTGGCCCGTGCGGTGGACGATCTGGATGTGCCGGTGCTGGCTTATGGGCTGCGGGTGGATTTTCAGGGCAAACTGTTCCCCGGTTCCGCCGCCCTGCTGGCCCTTGCCGACGAAATGCGCGAGGTGCGCACGATCTGTGAATGCGGTCGCAAGGCCACGATGGTGATTCGGCGGGATGAAACCGGCAAGGCCATCACCGAAGGGGCGCAGGTGCAGATTGGCGGGAACGAGACCTATGTCTCGCTCTGCCGTAAACACTGGCGTGAGGCGGTGGGCGACTAGACCGGGTTGGGCAGCGCCCTGCCCGCGACAAAGGCCGCCACGTTATCCAGCGCCATGTGACCCATGCTGCTGCGCACCTCTTCGGTGGCTGTACCCAGATGGGGCAGCAGGGTGACGTTTTCCATATCGCACAGAGCTTGCGGCACTTTGGGTTCAAATTCGTAGACGTCCAGCCCCGCCCCCGCGATCTGACCGGTTTGCAGCGCCGTGATCAGCGCGGCCTCGTCCACCACCTCGCCACGGGCGATGTTGACCAGAATAGCCGAGGGGTTCATCGCCTCAAGAACCTGCGCATTGATCAGGTGGCGGGTTTCCGCACCGCCAGGAACAGCAAGCACAAGGAAATCGACCGAGGCGGCGAGTGTTTCAAAGTCAGGTTTGAATTCCGCCGGGAAATCCAGATCTTTTGCATTGCGGGACTGATAGGCCACCTGCATTGCAAACCCGAAATGACAGCGGCGCGCGATGGCCTGCCCAATGCGGCCCATGCCGACGATGCCCACGCGCTTGCCGGTCACATGATGGCCCAGCATCTGCGTCGGGTGCCAGCCCTGCCACTGACCCGACCGCACCAGCCGCTCACCCTCACCTGCGCGCCGGGCTGTGGTCAGCAGCAGGGTCATGGCGATATCAGCCGTGGCGTCGGTGACTGCGCCGGGGGTGTTGGTTACGTCAATTCCGGCCGCGCGTGCCGCATCCACGTCGATATGGTTGAAGCCAACACCGAAATTGGCCAGCAGCTTGCAGCGCGGCTGACCTGCATCCGCAAAGACCTGAGCCGAGAACTGATCGCCCAGTGTCGGCACGACCACGTCATAGTCGGCCAGAGCGGCCAGCATCTCCTGCCGTGACATGGGCAGGGTGTTTTCCCGGATGGTCACATCGAAATCGGCGCGGGCGCGCGATTCGACTGCCGGAGTCATCGGGCGCGTGATCAGCAGTTTCATCAGTGCATCCGCCCGCCGGTTGGAACCTTGCCGTCGGGGCCGATCAAAACGATCTCGCCGCTGTCATCGGGCAGACCCAGCACCAGAACCTCGGACATGAACTTGCCGATCTGGCGCGGAGGGAAGTTGACGACAGCCATGACCTGTTTGCCGACCAGAGTGGCCGGATCGTAATGCGCGGTGATCTGGGCCGAAGTCTTGCGCTCGCCAATCTCGTCGCCAAAGTCGATCCACATCTTGATCGCGGGTTTGCGGGCCTCGGGATAGGGTTCGGCGCGGATCACCTCGCCCACGCGAATATCGACCTTGAGGAAGTCATCGAACGAAATTTCACTCACGCGAGAGCTCCTTGGATCGGTCGGTTGCAGCCTTGACGGCACGATGCAGCAGGTCGGGAAAGCCGGTTTCCTGATGCATCAGCACCTCAAGCGCGGCTTGTGTGGTGCCGTTCGGAGAAGTCACGTTGATGCGCAGCTGTGCCGGGTCTTCGTCGGACGCCATGGCCAGCGCCCCGGCACCGGCCACTGTGGACTTGGCCAGTTTCATCGCAAGCTCGGCAGGCAGGCCGTGCGCCTCGCCCGCAGCGGCCAGAGTTTCGATCAGATGGAACACATAGGCCGGGCCGGACCCGCTGAGCCCGGTGACGGCGTCCATCTGTGCCTCATCCTCAAGGCGTACGGTCTGACCCACTGCTGCCAACAGGTTTTCGGCCTGTTCCATATCGGCCTCGGAGGCGTGTGCGTTGCCGATCAGTGCCGTGATGCCCTGACGGA
This sequence comes from Ruegeria sp. BHSA123, assembly GCF_059613425.1. NCBI lineage: Bacteria > Pseudomonadati > Pseudomonadota > Alphaproteobacteria > Rhodobacterales > Roseobacteraceae > Ruegeria > Ruegeria sp. BHSA123. Next base: position 82,123 of record NZ_JBXWSL010000015.1, read on the forward strand.
TGGCGGCGGGCGTGTTGGGCATGGCGCGAATGATCGGGGTGTCACCGCCCAGAACAGATTCGAAGGTGGCAATCGAGGTGCCAGCCGCAACCGAAATGAACAGGCTGGACCCACCGCCCAGTGCCTGAAGGGCAGGCAGGGCTTCGCCCATCATCTGCGGTTTGACCGCAACCAGCACCACGGCGGGGGATTCGGGCAACGGTGCGTTGATATTGACGCCCTGCGCCTTCAGCCAATCTGACGGGTAGGGATCGATGACCCAAACGGAAGCTGGCGGAAGGCCGTGTTCCAGCCATCCCGCCAGCATTGCGGACCCCATCTTTCCGCACCCCAGAAGCACAAGCCCCTGTTCGGCCACTCGCGTCATGTCCATTTGCCCCTCCCGCATTACATATCGGTTCGGAGCAAAGGTTTACGCGCGGCCGTAGGCCTCTGCAATGGCCACTTGCATGGCTTCTTCTGGCCCTCTGTTGCCCCAGGTCACCAATTGGATCGCGGGGTAGTACCGCTCGGCGCTCATGACGGCGGCATTGATCATCGTGTCGATCTGGTCAGCGCTGGCCGTTTGCCCGCCTGCAAGGACCAGACCATAGCGATAGACCATCAGCTTCTGGTTTGCCCAATAGGTAAACGCGCCTGCCCAGCACTGGTCGTTCATCTTGTTGAGCAGCTCATAGAGCTGCATTTCACGCTCGGCCGGTGGTTCCATTTCGAAGCTGCACACCATGCGCAGCGTTTCGTCATAGTTGGACCAGGCCAGTGTGATCGAGTAGGTGCGCCACTGCCCTTCAACGGCCATGGCAATCTGATCGTCCCCAATGCGATCAAAATCCCAGTCGTGATGTTCGGCCAGATGCTCAACAATGTCGATCGGATGAATGTCTTCTTCGAGATACTGCTCGGAAAGGGCCATAATGCCACCTCACTAATCTCTAGCATTTCGGGGCTGGCAGCGCCCCAGCGCTAGTTGCCTGCTCTACAAACCGGGCTTCCCCCATAGGCCTGTACTAAATATGGTGCGATGTGGCGTAAGTTCTGGCAACCCTAATTATTGGGGATAACAGCAATAAGTTGTGGACAGAAAGCAACGGCGATCAAAATATTGGTGCCAGAGTCAGCTTTATCTTGAAAAAATTATGCGACGCGTCAGAATACACAGCACCGCACAATCCGGGCTGGATTGCGCGACTGAATGCTTTGTCCAAAAATTGTGAAAACAGGGAACGCCGGGGCGTTATTTTTCCAGTTTTGCCTCGAGCGCGGCGATGCGGGCTTCGAGTGCAGCGTTTTCTTCGCGTGCCTTCTGGGCCATGGCGCGCACGGCGTCAAATTCTTCACGGGTAACGAAATCGCGGTCGGCCAGCCAGCGGTCGATCATCGACTTCATCGCGTTTTCAGCCTCTTCCCGCGCGCCCTGCGCCACGCCCATGGCGTTGGTCATCAGTTGGGACACGTCATCCAGGATCTTGTTGCGGGTCTGCATATCTGTTCTCCGATCTCGCGGTTTACATGTATATGGGCAAAGAATGGCGCGGGCTCAAGGTTGACTTGACCTGCAAACCCCGGGCAATGAGACGCACATGCAGGCTGTTCTGAATTTCCCCGATCTGTCGCCCGAACTGTTCTCGATCCCGCTGTTCGGGATGGAGTTCGCGTTAAGGTGGTATGCGCTGGCCTATATCGCGGGCATCCTGATCGCGTGGCGGCTGGCCGTTGTGGCGTTGCGCCGCCCAACGCTCTGGCCTGCGGATGGCCCGCCGATGAAGCCCGAGCAGCTGGAGGATCTGGTCACCTGGATCATTCTGGGCGTGATTCTGGGCGGACGGCTGGGCTTTGTGCTGTTCTATCAGCCGGCTTATTACCTGTCGCACCCGCTGGAGATCGTGAAGGTCTGGCAAGGCGGCATGGCCTTTCATGGCGGTCTGCTGGGCGTGATCCTTGCGTCGTACCTTTTTGCACGACGGCACCGGATCCCTGCCCTGTCGCTGGGGGATCTGGTTGCCTACACCGTTCCGCCCGGATTGCTGCTGGGGCGGCTGGCCAATTTCGTCAATGCCGAGCTGTGGGGCCGCCCGAGTGAGCTGCCCTGGGCCGTCATCTTTCCCGGATTTGCTGCGCAGGATTGCCCCGGCGTGGTCGCAGGTATGTGCGCCCGGCACCCGTCGCAGCTGTATGAGGCCGCGCTGGAGGGTGTTTTGCTGGGGGCGGTATTGCTGTGGCTGGTCTATCGGCGCGGCGGTTTTCGCACACCGGGCCTTGTCATGGGAACGTTCCTGGCGGGCTACGGCGCGTCGCGCTTTATCGTCGAGTTCTTTCGCCAGCCGGATGCGCAGTTCGTATCGCCCGGCAATCCACTGGGGCTGGCCTGGCATGTGGGCGGGTACGGGCTGACCATGGGGCAGTTCCTGTCGCTGCCGATGATCGCGCTTGGTCTGTGGTTTGCCCTGCGGGCGCGGCGGCGGGCGGCATGAGCCTGACCGATCATCTGATCGCCCGCATCCGGCAGGATGGACCGCTGAGCGTGACGGATTTTATGGGCGAATGCCTGCTGCATCCGACGCTGGGCTATTACACGACCCGTGATCCGCTGGGAGCAGCGGGGGATTTCACCACAGCGCCGGAAATCAGCCAGATGTTCGGGGAGCTGGTCGGGCTGTCTCTGGCGCAAAGCTGGATGGATCAGGGACGGCCTGCACCGTTTACCCTGTGCGAGCTGGGGCCGGGGCGCGGTACATTGATGGCCGATATTCTGCGCGCCACACGGGCTGTACCCGGATTTCACGAGGCAGCGCAGGTTGTACTGGTTGAAGCATCGCCTGTATTGAAACAGGTGCAGGCGGCAACGCTGAAGGATTACGAGGCGGTCTGGATCGACACGATCGCCTACCTGCCCGACCAGCCGCTGTTGCTGGTTGCTAACGAGTTCTTTGATGCCCTGCCCATACGCCAGTTTCAGCGTGACGGTACGGGCTGGCGCGAGCGTCTGGTGGGTGAACGTGACGGCGGGTTGACGTTCGGACTGGGCGCAATCGGGCCGCAGGTGGCGTTGAATGACAGGCTGTCGGACACCAAGGACGGTGATCTGGTCGAGCTGTGTGCTGCTGCGATTCCCATTCTGACCGTGATCGCGGGGCGGATCGCCAGCCATGGCGGCGCGGCGCTGATTGTGGATTATGGTGACTGGCATTCGCTGGGCGATACCTTGCAGGCTCTGCAAAACCACGAACATACCGATCCTCTGGCATCGCCCGGTCAGGCCGATTTGACCGCGCATGTGGATTTTGAGCCTTTGGCTATTGCGACCCGTGCCTGTGGTTGCAGGCATTCCCGCCTGACACCGCAGGGCGTCTTCTTTGAACGGCTGGGGATCACCGCCCGCGCGCAAGCCCTGTCCAAGGCGCTGAGCGGTTCCGACCTGGATGCGCTGATTGCCGCGCATCGGCGGTTGACGCATCCTGATGAAATGGGAAATCTGTTCAAGGTGATGGGCCTTTTCCCGGCCTATGCAGCCCCACCACCAGGATTGGAACCATGACGCTGGAAATTCTGACCTCGGACCTGCTGTCGCCATTTCGCCATGGGTTCTTTACCCGTCGCGGCGGCGCGTCTTCAGGAATTTTCAGCGGCTTGAATTGTGGTCAGGGGTCCTCGGATCAAACCGAGATTGTCGCGCTGAACCGGCGACGGGTGGCCGACGCGATGGAGGTTGAACCCGAGGCAATGGTCGCGGTGCATCAGGTTCATTCGCCAACGGTTCTGACAGTCAAAGCCCCGGTTGAAGGTGAAAAGCCCAAAGCGGATGCCATTGTCACAGCAACACCCGGTCTGGCCCTGACGATCCTGACGGCCGATTGCCAGCCGGTTCTGTTCGCCGATCCCGACGCGCATGTGATCGGTGCCGCCCATGCCGGGTGGCGCGGCGCGCTGGACGGTGTTCTGGAGGCAACGCTGGACGCGATGGAGGCGCTGGGGGCCGACCGCAGCAATATCTGCGCCGTGATCGGACCCAGTATTTCCCAGCGCGCTTACGAAGTGGGGCCAGAGTTTCTGGACGCGTTCCTGGCGGATTCGCCGGACAACAGCCGCTTTTTTGCCAATGGTGAAAGTGACCGCCTGCAATTTGATCTGCCCGCCTTCGGGCTGCACCGGCTGCGGCAGGCGGGAATCGGACAGGCCGAGTGGACCCGGCACTGCACATATTCCGACCCCGACAGGTTCTATTCCTATCGCCGATCAACGCACGCGAACGAGGTCGATTACGGGCGGCTGATCTCCGTCATAAGATTGTGATCTTCGTCCAGATTTAGGTACCCTGCCACTTTTCCGCCACATTTGTTGTGTTGATTGGGCATCAGAATCGTAACGAGTTTTTGCCAGTAATCAGATCGGTATCTGACGTTCGAAAATCGGGCGCTGGCGTGTTGAGTGGGAGGTCCGTCTGACTTCATTTTTCTGTCCGCAAATCATCCCGGATAAGCCTTATCCCTGCCGCAAACGCGCGTCACAAAAGGTTTACAGAGGATGTGGGGAAATACGCCCCGCTCGGAGCAGGACCAAAAAATGAAAACCAAATCACGCTTTCTGAAAGCCATGGTCGAGGCCACTCGGGACCAGAACCTGGAAATGCCGTGGAAGCGGGTAACAAGCAATTCTGTCAGGGTCGCCAGTCGCATCGCGGCACGACGCTGAGACAGAAAAACCCAGAGACCAAGCTGCCGGTCTTATCTGGGTCAACGCGTATCAGGTTTGCTCCGGCCTGATGTATCGCGCGTCACGAACGAGGGGTTCGTGACTTTTACGGAGTTGTGTGTGCGGGCAATTTCGCCCGTGAAGTACGAGTTTGTCTGGGGGGTCAATGTGTTGACCATTGGAAAGCGAGATTTAGTCGCGTTGCGGGACCGTTCCGGTCATCGCCCGGGGGTCACCCATTTGTTTCAAGACAAAGAACCAGTTCGCCGGGCGCGTCTGTACGGGGGTACGCCGCGCCTGACCGAACATTTTGAGGGGACGGAATATTAATGACTATTCCAAATTCACTGGCCCGCGCGGCCAGAAATGCAATCGAAACTTCGGCCATGCTGCGAGAAATACCGCGGCCAGTTTCAAAGCCAAAGGCCCAGCTGCGCCGCTATGAAGTCAGCAGCCTGCTAAAGAATGGAGATGTGGTTCAGACCCGCCATATCGCGCCCGCCTTGCCGATGTTTGAAGACGCGTTTTGTGCCTTCACACGTGGATCTTTGGTGGAAACAGAACATGGACCGATGGCAATCGAGGATTTGATGCCTGGGGATACGGTCCTGACGCAGAATGGCGCATCGGAAACCGTGTTGTGGAAGGGATCTGTCACGTTGATCCCCGGACGCGCGGATTCACGTGGCCGGACGCGACCGTTGACGCGGATCATGGCGGATACGTTCGGGATGCAAAAGCCAATGTCGGGTGTCATTGCCGGCCCGGCGGCGCGAATCGTGGGAACACCTGCACATTTGCGGCACCTGCATGGGGGACAGCCGATTCTTACACCCGTGTCCGAATTTCAGGACGGGATGGGTGTCATTGAAACAATGCCGCCTACCCCCGTTGAACTGTTTCACATTTGTTTAAAACGCCATTCCGTTATTCGCGTAGATGGATTACAGTTCGAAACATATCATCCAGGTGTGAATGCGGTTCGCATGATCAGCCACTCGCTTCGGTCGATCTATCTGAACCTGTTCGCGCATATCGAGTCGCTGAACGATTTTGGCCCGCTGCTGATGCCGCGCGCCGGAGATGGTGAGATCGACGCGATGACGGCCTGAGCATGATTGTGATTACTGCATTATGGGGGGCATCATGCAGCTGGTAATAAGTTGGGTTCTATCCCTTGCGGTGGCAGCACTGTTGCCACCAATCACCGCGCAACCAAAACGTGTTGGGGTCACGCCATCCGGTTCATACGTTCTTCCAGAACGTCGAACGGTACGCCTGGCTCGTCTTTTGCGCCGCGAATAACGAGCGATGTCTTGACGCTGGCCACGTTTGGCGTGGTCAGCAACTCGCCCGTCAGAAACTGCTGAAAGCTGCTCAGGTCAGGTGCGACGCATTTCAGAATGAAATCCACTTCGCCGTTCAGCATGTGGCATTCGCGGACCAATGGCCAATCGCGGCAGCGGCCTTCGAACGCGCGCAGTTCGACTTCGGCCTGGCTGTCCAGACCTACCATGGCAAATACCTGAACCTCGAACCCCAACTCGCGTGAGTTGACCTCGGCGTGGTAGCCGGTGATGAAGCCGGATTCTTCGAGTGTGCGCACCCGGCGCAGACAGGGCGGGGCCGAGATTCCGACCCGTTTTGCCAGCTCGACATTGGTCATACGACCGTCCGCCTGCAGTTCCGCCAGAATCTTGCGATCAATATCATCCAGCCGAGTCGTGACCATCAAATGCTCCTGATTTTTTCGGTTCTTATATCAGCACCCCACACGCGCGCAATAATGTTTCGCAGATGCGCAATTTTCTTTGTTTCCTTTTCGCCTTCTTCCCGTAAACACAAGGCACCCCGGCCCGAGGGGGCCTGAACAGTAAGGGGCTTTAAGCCGGGCCAGTCGGTCGCTATATCGGGGCGACGGGCCGCGGGCCCAATTCAGGCAATTCGAGCGGGGGCACCATGGCCGACACAAGACACACCAAGGTTCTGATCATCGGGTCAGGGCCCGCAGGGTACACCGCAGGCGTATATGCAAGCCGCGCCATGCTGGAACCCATTCTGGTACAGGGCATCGAACCCGGTGGTCAGCTGACAACGACGACCGAGGTCGAAAACTGGCCCGGCGACACCGAGGTGCAGGGCCCGGACCTGATGGTGCGGATGCAGGACCATGCGAAGGCCATGGGATGTGAGGTGATTGGCGATATCATTAGCGATCTGGACCTCAGCAAGCGCCCCTTCACCGCCAAGGGCGACAGCGGCACCACCTATACCGCTGATGCGGTCATTCTGGCCACAGGCGCGCGTGCAAAATGGCTGGGTCTGCCCTCGGAAGAGAAGTTCAAGGGCTTTGGCGTCTCGGCCTGCGCCACCTGTGACGGGTTCTTCTATCGCGGGCAGGAAATCGTGGTGATCGGTGGCGGCAACACAGCCGTGGAAGAAGCCCTGTTCCTGACCAATTTCGCCAGCAAGGTGACCCTGATCCACCGCCGCGATGAGTTGCGGGCGGAAAAGATCCTTCAGGATCGCCTGTTGAAGAATAAAAAGATCGAACCGCTGTGGTTCCACCAGCTGGAAGAAGTGATCGGCACCGATGCGCCTTTGGGCGTCGAAGGTGTTCGGGTCAAACATGTTAAAACCGGCGAGATCACCGAGATCCCGTGCAAAGGTGTCTTTGTCGCCATCGGCCACGCCCCTGCGAACGAGTTGGTCAAGGACACGCTGGAAACCCATATGGGTGGTTATGTCGTCACCAAACCGGGCAGCACCGAAACCTCGATCCCCGGCGTGTTCGCGGCAGGCGATCTGACCGACCATGTCTATCGTCAGGCGGTAACAAGCGCAGGAATGGGCTGTATGGCGGCACTGGATGCCGAAC
>NZ_JBXWSL010000016.1:0-72294 GCF_059613425.1 Ruegeria sp. BHSA123
ATGCCCAGTCTGATCTTTGTTGCGCTCATGCAAACCGACATCCCGGGCGGAGATTTGTCGCGTTTCACATCCGCGACCCTGGTCGCAAATCTTCTGCTGGCAGGGGTGTTCTGGTTGCTGGTTCGCGTATTGAAACTGGATCAGCGCACGTACCTGTCACCGCTGATTTTCGGCAATACCGGCAATCTTGGCTTGCCGCTATGTATCTTTGCGTTCGGACAGATTGGCTTGGGTTACGCAGTCATCTTTCTGTCTGTAACTGCGCTGTTTTCTTTCACTTATGGAATATACCTAGTCGCCGGAAAAGGCGCATGGGGACAAGTCTTGCGCCAGCCGATGGCGTGGGCGACCATTCTGGGTGCAGTGTTTTTGTGGCAAGGGTGGCAAACTCCGACATTTCTAACCAACACGTTAGAGCTTTTGGGGCAAATGGCTGTTCCGCTGATGTTGGTCACGGTCGGTGTGGCAATCGCCCGCCTGACCTCGCGCAGTCTGGGGCAAGCACTCTGGTTGTCAGTCCTGAAACTTATCGTCTGCTTTGCGTTGGGCTGGGGGATTGGAGTGTTGTTTGATCTGGACACTGTCGCCTTTGGCGTTCTGGTCCTGCAAATTTGTACGCCGGTCGCTGTGACCTCATATTTGCTGGCAGAACGATTTGAGGCCGATTCCGATGCCGTTGCCGGCATGGTCATGGTGTCCACTGTGCTTTCCGTGGCGGCGTTACCCGTAATTCTTGCCATTGTTTTGTAGCGATTGTGATTTCCTCAGAGCTCAATCTACGCTAGAATAAACAAAAAAAGGCATGAGGCACATGAGCAGAATTCTTATCGTACTCTTCGGGGTGCTGCTTTTGGCATCCTGTGGCGGCGGGTCAAAACAACCGCCCAGCAAACTGAACGACGCATGCAGTATTGCGCACGAGCGACCGGATTTTATCAAGGCTTTCAAAAGCACCGAGCAGAAATGGGGTGTTCCGGTTCACGTTCAGATGGCCACGATTTATCAGGAAAGCCGATATCGCCACGATGCACGTACCCCACACCGTTACGTGCTGGGCGTGATCCCGATGGGGCGGCAAAGCAGCGCCTATGGGTTCAGCCAAGCACTGGACGGCACCTGGGATCAATATCAGCGCGAAACCGGCAAGCGTCGGGCCAAGCGGGATCGCATCCGCGACGCGTCGGACTTCATCGGCTGGTATATGAACAAAAGCTATGAGCGCAACGGCATCCACCCCGGCGACACACGCAATCAATACCTGGCCTATCACGAAGGCCACACGGGGTACGCACGCGGCACCCACAACAGCAAATCATGGTTGTTGAGCGTGGCCAATGACGTGGACGCACGCGCGCAACTGTATCAGGCGCAATTAGCGAACTGCCGGTACTGAGTCATACTCAACGGGTCAGCGATTGACTGACCCGCGTCTTTCCTTGTTCGAAAAAAGGCCCTGATCCAGGTCATCGCTTTCCGTCAGCGCGCCCAGAAGAACTGTGGTCTGACTGCCCGCGTTGTCATGGATCACCCATTTGCGAAGTTCGACCGGGTTATCGGTGAACATCAATTCAATCCGGCCTGCTTCAGGGTTCTTGGGGTCTTGTGCAGTGACCACTGTGGCCGTGCCGTCAAAGCTGTGGCCGACAACCATATTGGCCTGATCAAGATTCACATTGCGCGCCAGCACAATGGATAGCGGCGTGCGCTTCAGCGGGTATTGCTCGGGCGGCTGGTTCGATTTGGGATCAAAGATCTGTACACTGCCCGAGCGCGCCAGCACCACAGCGCTGTTGGGCGGGTCATATTCGAACCGCATCTTGCCCGGGCGCTGCATCCACAGCTGCCCGGTGCTCAACGAGCCATCATCATTCACCTGCGTGAACGTTGTCTGAACCGTTTTCAATCCGTTCAGGTAACTTGAGATTTGCGAAAGCGGCAGTTTTTCCGCCGCCCAGGCGGCTGGTGCAGCCAGTGTCAAAGCAAGGGCAAAAGCAATCTGTTTCATGCCGTACAGATAGGCTGTCTGCCCTTGTTATTAAATATCCTATTGCTCGGGGACGAGGATTTCGCGTTTCCCGACATGATTTGCTGACGAAACAACACCTTCCTCTTCCATCTGCTCAACAAGCCGCGCCGCCTTGTTGTACCCGATGGCGAGTTTCCGCTGAATGTAAGAGGTCGAGCATTTGCGATCCTTGATCACAATTGCCACCGCCTGATCGTACAGCGCGTCTTCTCCGTTCGTGTTGCCACCTGTATTCAGCCCCAGAACGGCGTCAATGTTGTCGACCTTGTCCTCGGCCGGTCCATCCAGAACGCTGCCCACGTAATCGGGCGGGCCGAATTGTTTGAGGTGGTTGACGATTTCCTCGACCTCTTCATCCGACACAAACGGCCCGTGGCATCGGGTGATCTTGGCGCCACCGGCCATGTAAAGCATGTCGCCCTGCCCCAGCAGCTGCTCGGCGCCCATCTCGCCCAAAATGGTACGGCTGTCGATTTTTGAGGTCACCTGGAACGAAATCCGCGTCGGGAAGTTGGCTTTGATCGTGCCGGTGATCACGTCAACAGACGGGCGCTGTGTTGCCATGATCAGGTGAATGCCCGAGGCCCGCGCCATTTGCGCCAGACGCTGGATACACGCTTCGATCTCCTTGCCCGCGACCATCATCAGATCGGCCATCTCATCAACAATGACGACGATATAGGGCATCGCTTCGGGCGCGAATTGTTCCGTCTCGAATGTTGGTTCACCGGTTTCATCGTCAAACCCGGTCTGCACCGTGCGGCTGAACAACTCGCCCTTGGCCAGCGCATCCTTCACACGGCCATTGTAGCCAGCGATGTTGCGCACGCCCATCTTGGACATCTTGCGATAGCGGTCTTCCATTTCGCCCACGACCCATTTCAGGGCCACGACCGCTTTCTTCGGATCGGTCACAACGGGCGACAGCAGATGCGGGATGCCATCGTAAACCGACAGTTCCAGCATCTTGGGGTCGATCATGATAAGGCGGCATTCATCCGGCGTCAGCTTGTAAAGCAGCGACAGGATCATCGTGTTGATCGCCACCGACTTGCCCGAACCCGTGGTCCCGGCGATTAGCAGGTGAGGCATCTTGGCCAGGTTCGCCACCACGGACGCGCCGCCGATATCCTTGCCCAGCGCCAACGGCAGCGCCTGATTGCCATCGCCGAAATCGCGGCTGGCGAGGATTTCGCGTAGAACCACCATTTCCCGGTTTTCATTGGGCAACTCGATCCCGATCACCGAACGGCCGGGCAGTGTCGAAACACGTGCCGAAAGGGCCGACATCGAGCGCGCAATATCGTCTGCCAAACCGATCACACGGCTCGCCTTAAGGCCCGGAGCGGGCTCCAGCTCGTACATGGTCACGACCGGGCCGGGGCGTACGCTGACGATCTCACCCTTGACGCCGTAATCGTCCAGAACGTTTTCCAGCATCCGCGCGTTTTCTTCCAAGGCCTCATCGCTCAGGTGATGGCGCTGGATATTTGCGGGGTTGGACAATAAGCCCAGAGGCGGCAGTTCAAAATCAGAGTGTCGTTCCTCGAAGGACAATGCCGGTTGCGCTTCGGCCTGCGCACGACGGGACGGCAACGGTGTCCGGCGCACGGGCTGCGCCACCACAGGCTTCCGCGGTTCAGCCACTGGGATCTTCATCGCCTGACGCGGTTGCGGCATGGCATCGGCGACATCCTCGAAAACCGATTCATCATCGATATCCAACTCGGACGCGTAGTCGTATTGTTCCGTCCCGGCCTCATAACCCATCAAAGCAAGCTCTGGTGCCTCTGGCGTGTCACCAGTGGACACCTGCGGCTCGGGGCGCAGACCATACGCCGTCACCGGCGGTTCCGGGGGCAATTCGGACAAGGTATGCTGGTTCAGGATCAGCGGATCGGGACGGCGTCCACGACCTTTGGTCAACGGCAGGCTGGGATCTGGCTCGGGTGTCATTTCGCCCACAGCAACCTTGCGATTTCGCACGGCGGCCGAGATTTTGGAGCGGATGCGATCTTCGCCGGGCATGTCGTCAAAGCCCGCGATCGGTTCCGGGTCCACCAGCTCGGGTTCGGGCATTGGATCGGGGCGACGGATAAGCGACGGCATTCGCGCCAACAGGCCCGATTTGACCGGAGGTTCAGGGCGTCCCAATTCAGGTTCTTCAAAAACAGGGTCGGCATAGACCAGTTCGTCGTCAAACATCGCCTCGACCGCTTCAGCCCGAGCAAGCTTGCGTTCTTCCCACTGCGCCCGGCGATCCCGTGCCGCTTGCGCGGCCGAAGCCGCACCGCGCCCCATCAGCGTCATCAGCATGTCATAAGACATCACAAGGCCCAGGATGAAGGCCCGGAAGCCACGTTTCACGTCGGCCTTGGTGAAGCCCAGCACAAAAACACCCAGCGCGGTCATACCGACGGCCATGGCCAGAGACATCAGTTTGACCAGAAAATGCGAGGAGATCGGCAACAGCGTCAGCAACGCGCCCATGACCGTGTCGCCAAACAAACCGCCCAAACCGTAGCTATGCGTTGCACGCCACTCGGCACCGGGAACAAGGGTTGCGGCATAGACCGAGGCTACAGCGATCCAGATCGGGGCAAAGATCAGGCGGGCAATGGCCCGGTCTTCACCGAAATGGCCCGCAAAACGCAGACCCCATCCAGCCAGAACAAGCGCGATGCCCCAGCTTCCCCAGCCCACGATCATGAACAAGGGGGCTGCAATAGACGCGCCCACCCGTCCCATCCAGTTCTGCACCGGTGCATCGGTCGAAACCATCCAGTTGGGATCATCGGGCGTATAGGACCAGATCATCGCAGCCGCGGCCAAGCCCAACAGGATCAGCGCGATACCGATCAGTTCCTTACTGCGTCGCTCCAGGGCTGCCTGTGTTGTGCTGTCCAGCAATGGGTCGCGGTTTCGCGCATTATATGATGCCATTTTGCCCTCGTACCTCACGTATAGATGCAGTCGCGGAGTGTGATCAGACCACGCTGCAACTCTGTTTTTGGGGCTACCAATGCAACCCGGATAAAGCCTTCGCCCGGGTTATTTCCCGGATCGCCTTGTGAAAGATATGCGCCAGGAAGAACCCGAACCCCGGTTTCCTTCCAAACCTTCAATGCCGCGTCCTCGCCATTCTCGACCGGCAACCACAGAAAAAACCCGGCCTCTGGCGACATGTAACCTTGCACGCCCGCAAACACCTCATCAGCAATGGCGTATTTCTCCTGATAGAGCGCGCGGTTTTGCTCGACATGTATCTCATCCGCCCAGACGCGCGCGGCGGCGGCTTGCAAGGGCAAAGGCAGTGGGGACCCGGCATAGGTGCGCAGCTTTTTCACCTGACTGATGGACTTTGGTCCACCTGCAATCAGGCCCGAGCGCAAACCGGCAAGGTTCGAGCGTTTGGACAGGGAATTAAACAGCGTGATCCGTTCGGGATCAGTCCCCAGTTCCTGCGCAACGGTCAGAACCCCCGTCGGGGCTTGGTCACGGTAAATCTCGGAATAGCACTCGTCGGCAAAGATCCGGAAATCATAAGCCTCGGCCAGACGGATCAGGTCAGCCCAATAGTCGCGCGACGCAACTGCACCCTGCGGGTTGGCCGGGGAACAGACATAAGCCACCGCAGTTCGGTTCAGCACATCTTCGGACAGGCTGGAATAATCCGGCAGATGACCTGTCGCAGCGGTTGCAGGGACAAAATAAGGTTGCGCACCCACCGAAATCGACGCGACCATGTAGACCTGATAAAATGGGTTCGGGCACAGGATGATCGGTTGTTTGCCATTCTTCTGTTCCGGGCACAGCGCCATGGCCGCATTATACAGCCCCTCACGTGTGCCGTTCAGCGCCATGACGTTGGTGTCAGGGTCCATTTCGACCCCATAGCGCCGCTTGATCCAGCCCGTGATTGCACCGCGCAGGTCTTCCGAGCCTTCGTTCGGCGGATAGCCCTGAAACCCGGCCGCGTTTTCCATGATGACATCCGTCACCCAGGCCGGAAAGTCATGCGTGGGTGCGCCAATCGTCATATGAACGACGTCACCGCCCGGTTGATGGTGATCCAACAGGGCGCGCAAACGCGGGAATGCATATTCCGGTAGGTTCGAAAACCGCTCGGGGAAATCCATATTACTGCCTCAATATCGGGGTCATTTGCGCCCCGTTTTTTTGGCAGATTACAGCCCGCATACCTCTTCGTCCAGACAAAGAGGTTCCGAATCAGTGGATTGTGGCATTCAAGCCAATGCCGATTCTGCCGCTGACCCCAACCGCAACAGGGCCTCTTCCGAGTTCGGATACCCCATCATCATCAGCCCGCAACCGGGCGTTCCGGTGGGCAGGGTCAGCGCCGCAAGCCCCATCAGGTTGCCGATCCGCGTGTTGCGAAGGGCCAGCAGGTTTTCAGTCACGTAATAGTCGTGATCGGTCATCAACCGGTCCAGATTGGGTGGCAGATTGGGAACGGTTGGCGCAAGAACGGCATCGAACCCGGCGGTGGCGGTATCCCATGCCGCGCGACAGGCTTCCAGCTTCGACCACGCAGCGACGTAGTCCGGACCGGATACGTCTTTTCCAGCCCGGAACCGTTCCAGTATCGGAGGATACATTACATCAGGATTCGCTTCGATCACATCTCGCCACAGTCCGTACGATTCGGTGGGATCGACAACACTAGACAGGGACATTGCGTTGTGAAGTTCGGGAACCTCAAGAGGTATAACCTTTGCGCCTGCGTCTCGAAGTCGTTCCAAACCAACCTCATAAGCGACTCGCGGTACATCGCGCAAATCGTCTTTAACCACGTTTTGCAAATCTGCAAAACGGCGGCCTTTCAAGTTTGCACCTCGCAGATCGGCAGGCGTTCCGCCCTCAAGCAAAGCCAGCATATGTGCTGCGTCTTCAACTGAGCGCGCCAAAGGGCCCACCGTGTCAAACCGAAGGCGCAGAGGTACAACCCCTTCCAAACTTATCCGCCCGGCGGTGGTTTTTAGTCCAACCAAATTGTTCCAAGCCGATGGGATGCGTACTGACCCAGCAGTATCGGACCCGATACCCCCAGCTGCCAAACCCCACGCAACCGAAGCCGCCGCGCCTGAAGATGAACCGCCAGGCACGGCGTCCTCATCGTCAATGCAAGGCGGCGTACCAGTGATCGGGTTCAATCCAAGGCCGGAAAAGGCCAGCTCGCTCATATGCGTCTTACCCAGACAGACCGTTCCCATCTGGGTTGCGTTGCGTACCACAAGTGCATCCGCGTCCGGCACCCGGTCTTTCAAAAGCGCCGACCCGGCCTCGGTCGCAGTACCAGCGGTGTCGAACAGGTCTTTCCAGCTAATGGGAACCCCATCCAGCAACGACCGCCGCAATCCCATCTTCGCGCGTTGCTGCGCGGCTTCGGCCTCGGCGCGGGCGCGGTCATGGGTGACGCGGGCATAGATGCGGTCGCGGTGCGGATGGGCGTCTATTGCGGACAGGTAGGTTTCCGTCAATTCAACCGGATCGATCTGGCCCATCCCAATTCCACGGCCCAAATCACACGCCGTCATGGTCAACCAATCCTGCATCCCGCCCCCTCCTGCTTTTTGGCTTGAAAGAACGGTAGCGACAGGACTGCACATGGACAATCCCGAAAGGGCGCGCATATTGCAGGGCATGACACAGGCATCTGACATTCTGATCGTGGGCAGCGGGCTGAACGGCCCGGCTTTGGCATTGGCTCTGGCACAAACCGGACATTCGGTCACAGTGATTGATGCGCTGGAAGAGAAGGTCCGCAAGAATGCGGCATTCGACGGGCGAGCCTATGCGCTGGCCTTGGCGTCACAGCGCTTGCTGGCTGCCATCGGTGTCTGGGACCGCGTTGCGGAACACGCCCAACCGATGCTGGAGATCAAGGTCACAGACGGCCACGCCGGTACAGGCCCGTCACCGTTTTTCATGCATTTCGACCACGCCGAAATAGAAGAAGGCCCGATGGGGTATATGGTCGAAGACCGTCACCTGCGCCGCGCCTTTCTGGACGCTATGGCTGATGAGCCCCGCATCACTCAGCTGAGTGGCAAGACTGTTGTGTCGCAACAAGCCGACACCACTGGAGTGACCGTGACGCTGGACGATGGTTCGACTGTGAACAGCAGCCTGCTGGTTGGGTGTGACGGCCGCCACAGCGGCACCGCGCGCCGCGCAGGTATCAAGCGCACAGGTTGGGAGTATGGCCAGACCGCACTTGTCTGCGCCATTGAACACGAGCTGCCGCATCACGGCATTGCCCATCAGTTCTTCATGCCGCCAGGCCCCTTGGCGATTCTGCCGCTGACCGGCAATCGCAGTTCCATTGTATGGAGCGAACGCACCAAGGCCGCGCAACAGATCAACGCCCTGCCCGAGGGCGACTATCTGCAAGTCCTACGCCCACGGTTCGGCGATTTCCTAGGTGAAATCCGCCTGGCAGGAGATCGTTTCACCTATCCTTTGAACCTGACCATCGCCAATTCCTTTGTCGCTGATCGTCTGGCACTGGTCGGGGATGCCGCCCACGGGATGCACCCGATTGCCGGTCAGGGCCTTAACGCCGGTCTGCGTGATGTCGGCGCGCTGGCAGAGGTTCTGACCTTGGCAGGGCGGCGCGGCGAAGACATCGGGTCGCTTATGGTGCTGGAACGCTATCAGGAATGGCGCAGGTTCGACACCGCTGCTCTTGCGATGGCAACGGATGTTTTCAACAAACTGTTCTCGAACGACAACCCGTTGCTGCGCATTGGGCGAGACGTTGGTATGGGAATTGTCGGCGCACTGCCGGGGTTGCAGCGCGGTTTCGTCCGCGAAGCCGCCGGTTTGACCGGAGATTTGCCCAAGCTGCTGCAAGGGCAGCCAATTTAGTCCAGCTGCCGTGCCTCGTCGACCAGCATGACCGGAATGCCGTTGCGGATGGGAAAAGCCAGACCTGCGGCCTGTGACACAAGTTCCTGCCTTTCGGCGTCATAGCGCAGGGTCGTTTGCGTCTGCGGGCAGACCAGAGCTTCGAGCATGCGGCGATCAAAGGCGTGTTCAGGGTCAGTCATTGCAGTTTTTCCTCATTCGATCCGCCTCGCATTGCGAATTCTATCAATGTCATCAGCGTCTCGCGCCGTGTGCGCAGGCAAGGGGCCTCTAACAAGGCCTGTTTGTCTTCCGGGTCAAAGTCCAGCAACATGGACAGCGAGTTCACCAGCAATTCATCCTCGGCATCTTTCAGAGAAGCCCAATCGGTGGACAATTGCCGGGACGAAAAGAAGCGTTCCAGCAAAGCTAGGAACTTGGTGCGATTGAACCTGTCGTCGTTTTCGGCCTTGCCCAGATCCCTGTCAAAGCCGTCCCACGAAACTTCGCACCGCCGGTATGGCGTGAAAGCGTCCAACTCTGAAACCACGCGGAACCGGGACACACCGGTCAGCGTGATCAGATAACGGCCATCTTCCGTTTCGGAAAACTGGGTCACACGCCCGACGCATCCGATGCGGTGCAGTTTGTTCTCATCATGGGCCGAAGGATTTGGCTGGACCATCGCAATCAGCCGTTCCTTGGTCTTGAGCGCATCGTCCAGCATTTGCAAATAGCGCGGCTCGAAGATGTGAAGCGGCAAGCGCGAGCGGGGCAACAACAGCGCCCCGGGCAAGGGGAACACGGATACGGTGTCCGGCAGATCGGCGGGATGCATCATGTCCCAATTCTAGCTCTGATCAGAAATTAGGCAAATATCATCGAGCTGAGTTTGCGGCGACCGTTCAGAACGATCGGGTCATTGGGCTTGAGCGCATCAAAGATCGTGAAAAGCTGGGTCTTGGCGGCCCCGTCATCCCACTCACGATCCCGGCGGAACAATTCCAGCAATTGCGCCACGGCTTCTTCCACTTCGCCGTTCGCATGCAATGCCTGTGCCAGGTCAAACCGGGCCTGAAGATTTTCGGGGTCTGCTTCAACGGCCGCTGTCAGATCAGCCACCGGACCCGCATCAGCCGCTTGCTTGGCCAGTTGCAATTGCGCATGCGCAGCCTCGACCTCGGCCGAGTTGGATATTTCAGCCGGTGCACCGTTCAGGATGGCCTCGGCATGCTCCAGATCGCCAGTGGCGATATGTGCCCGCACCAGCCCGCCATATGCTGCCGCGTGGTTCGGGTCTTCGCCAAGAACGGCGGCAAAAGTCTGCGCGGCATCTGCCGCTGCGCCTTCGCTCAGCATTTCTTCGGCGGCAACTACCGCGTCATCCAATTGACCACCGGGGCTTTCCCCACCTGACGCCTCGATCACGCGGTCTACGAAAGCCTTGATCTCGGACCCCGGCAGCGCGCCCTGAAAACCGTCCACGGGTTGCCCTTTAAAAAACGCGTAGACCGTTGGAATCGACTGGATGCGCATTTGCGAGGCGATCATCTGTGCCTCGTCCACGTTGATCTTGACCATCTTCACCGCGCCTTTGGCGGCGGTAACAGCGTCTTCCAGCATCGGGCCCAGCGTCTTGCACGGGCCGCACCAAGGTGCCCAGAAGTCAACGATAACAGGCGTTTCCTGCGAAGCTTCGACCACATCGATCATGAAAGTGGCCTCGGTCCCGTCCTTGATCAGATCGGTGGCTGGGGCGGCTGCGCCGTTCAGGATGTCCATGGCAATCACTCTTTCGTTCGAACTTGCGCTCTATATGCAATCGCTTGTCGCAGAAACCAAGGGCAGAGTTTCAGTTCAGATGTCGAAAGTCGCAAAGACCGGCGCATGATCGCTGGGCTTCTCCCACCCACGCGCATCCCGCAGAATGCGACTGGAATGACCCGCATTCGAAATATCGGGCGTGGCCCAGACATGATCCAGCCGCCGCCCCTTGTCTGCCGCATCCCAGTCGCGGGCCCGGTAGGACCACCAGCTGAAAAGCTGCCCTTCGGGAATATCCTGCCGGGTGATATCGACCCAACCACCCGCGTCCTGGGTCTCGGCCAGATGTTCCACTTCAATCGGAGTGTGCGAGACGATCTTGAGCAATTGTTTGTGCGACCAGACGTCATCTTCTCGCGGAGCAATGTTCAGATCGCCGACGAGGATGGATTTTTCCGGCTTTTCTGCGTGGAACCAATCGCGCATGCCCGTGAGATAGTCGAGCTTTTGGCCAAATTTCTCATTCACTTCACGATCTGGCACATCACCGCCAGCGGGAACATAGAAGTTGTGGATCGTGACACCATTCTCCATCCGTCCGGCTATGTGGCGTGCGTGGCCGAGATCTGCGAAATCCATGTCGCCCACCTCCTCTATCGGCAGGCGGGACAGGATGGCGACGCCATTATATCCTTTCTGGCCACGGGCAATCATGTGGGTATAGCCCAGCTCCGCGAACCCTTCGGTCGGAATCTTTTCAACCGGAGACTTGCATTCCTGCAAACACAGAACATCCGGTGCCTCTTCTTCCAACAGTTTCAGCACGATAGGTTCGCGCAGTCGGACCGAGTTGATGTTCCAGGTGGCAAGTGTGAAGGGCATGGCGAGGATTCCTCTGTCGCGATTTGGCGAAGGTTAACGCGGTGGGGGGTGGGGTGCCATCAGAAAAAAAGCTAGGACGGGTGGCTTTCATTTTGGGGGGCATCGTCGCAAATCTCGTACCAGTCCGGCTTTTCCGAAACAAATTCGTGAAACTGAACTTTCTGCTTTAACCCAGTATCCAATGCGTTTGCAGCGATTGGAAAACTGTCTGCTTCTGAAGTGATTTCGCCCAAAGATGTCCCGCATTTCGTGCAGAAACACCTGCCGTATTTGTAAGGCGGATCAGGCTGGTGCAGCGTTACGTTTTCCCTTCCCCGAACCCACACCAAGTCTTCTTTGTTGACAAATACGACTGTGCTGGCCCCGGCTTTTCTGCATCTTGAGCAATGGCAGGTTCCCATCACGGATGGTTGAGACTTCAGGTTAAACTTCACCGCCCCGCACAAACAGCTTCCTTCGATCATCACGCGCTCCTCCAACCTTTCGCAAGAATTAGAACATTACAGGAACAAAATGGATTTCGCAACGCCTGTGACGGTATAGGCGGCGCATGATCTCGCCCTTCAGAAAAGAAAAAAGCCGGGCCATTCGGCCCGGCAGTCCAACAGGGAGGTGCATGTCATAACCCGGACATGCGCGGGTTGGGAGTAACCTAATTATGAGTACAGGGTATCACTTTGATCCAAGTCAATCCACACCCAGTTAAGACACCAGCCTATATCCACCGGATTCTGTGACCAAAAGGCGCGCATTTGACGGATCGGGCTCAATCTTCTGACGCAGGCGGTAGATGTGGGTTTCCAGCGTATGCGTTGTAACACCAGCATTATACCCCCAAACTTCGTGAAGCAGCACATCCCGTGCCACCACGCCGTCGGTCGAGCGGTACAGAAATTTGAGGATGTTGGTTTCCTTCTCGGTCAGGCGGATTTTTCTGTCCTCTTCCGTGATCAGCATCTTCATCGCCGGTTTGAACGTATAGGGGCCAAGTACAAATACAGCGTCCTCGGATTGTTCGTGCTGTCGAAGCTGCGCACGGATACGTGCCAGAAGCACCGGGAATTTGAATGGTTTCGAGACATAGTCATTCGCGCCGGCATCCAGGCCCAGGATCGTATCGGCATCGCTGTCATGACCGGTCAGCATCAGGATCGGGCTTTTGACACCCTGTTTGCGCATGAGGCGGCACAGTTCGCGCCCGTCGGTATCCGGCAGACCCACATCAAGAATGACCAGATCATAGATCGCTTCGCGCGCGCGCTCCATGGCAGAGTGACCGTCCGACGCCTCGAACACGTCAAAGTCTTCGGTCATGACAAGTTGCTCGCTGAGCGCCTCGCGCAGATCCTCATCATCGTCCACTAGCAGGATTTTCTTGAGTTGAGCCATTTCCCGGTCCTCCAAACGCTTTTCCATCACTTGCGCGTGGAATATGCAATCAACAAGATTTGCTGCAACCGTTTCACGCCTTCGTGTCAGAGTTCGCGGAAATGTTTCACATTTCCTTTCGAAAGAGCTAGGAGAAAGATTGAGCGTTATAGGGTAACATTGATGAGTCTCATCCCCGACATCACGGAACTTCTCGCCCGGGCCCGGGCCGATCTGCGCATGGGCGTTCCCGTTGCACTGACTGATGACAGCGGCTTCAGCGTGCTTGCGGTTTCTGCCGAAACGCTCAGCCCGCAGCGTCTGGCCGACCTGAAAAAACTAGGGAGTCCGGTGGTGGCCATAACTGGGCGACGTGCTGAAACCCTGAAAGCGCGGGCGTACGACGGGGATCTGGCACGTGTATCGATCCCGGCGGATGCGGATATCGCATGGGTACAGGCGGTTGCCGATCCTTCCGACGATCTGAACGCACCCATGAAGGGCCCGTTGATGACCGAGCGGCACGGTAATGCCAATCTCCACCGTATCGCAATTGCATTGGCCAAATCCGCGCGCATCCTTCCCGCTGTGGTCGTGGTACCTGTCGAGGACGGCAGGGCATTTGCCGCGTCGCACGGTCTGACATGCATTGATCACACGCGCGCCACACCTCATCTGGCGGATCGCAGCACTTTGCACGAAGTCGTCGCGGCCCGCCTTCCGATGGAGGTGTCCGAAGCCGGTCGGTTGCACGTATTCCGACCTGAAGACGGTGGTGAAGAGCACTACGCCGTCGAGATCGGACGCCCGGACCGCGACAAGCCTGTGCTGGCCCGATTGCATTCTGCCTGTTTCACCGGCGATCTGATGGGAAGCCTGAAATGTGATTGCGGCCCGCAACTGCGCGGTGCCCTGGAACAGATGGGGGCAGAAGGTGCAGGCGTTCTTTTGTACCTGAATCAGGAAGGGCGCGGTATCGGTCTGGCCAACAAAATGCGCGCCTATTTCCTTCAGGATCAGGGTTTTGACACTGTTGAGGCGAACCACAGGCTGGGTTTTGAGGACGATGAGCGCGATTTTCGGCTTGGGTCGGACATATTGAAGTCGCTGGGCTTCAATTCTGTCCGCTTGCTGACCAACAACCCGGCCAAGATCGCCATGATGGAGCGAACAGGTATCGCAGTAACCGAGCGTGTCCCTCTGAGGGTTGGCGAAACCTCTCACAACCGGGGATACCTGGCAACCAAGGCCAAGAAATCAGGGCATCTGCTTTGACCCCAGGCGATCTTGTTCTGACCCCGCGCGGCATCCGGTTTCTTGGCAGGGAGTTCCCCTGTTCCGTGGGCAAAGGCGGGTTGAGCAACGCAAAACGCGAAGGCGATGGCGCGACCCCAACCGGACATCATCGAATCGTCGGTATGCTGTACCGGGCCGACCGAATGGCCGCCCCCAGCAAATGGGCCCGTGCCATTGGCCCACGGGACTTGTGGTCTGACGACGTGTCTGAAAGCAGATACAACCACATGGTCAGCGCACCCTATGCATTCAGCCACGAAAAGCTGCGCCGCGCCGACCCGTTATATGATCTGATTCTGTTGACCGACTGGAACTGGCCAAACGCCGTTCCGGGCAGAGGGTCAGCGATTTTTCTGCACCAATGGCGCAGACCCGGTTATCCAACCGAAGGCTGCATTGCCTTTCGCCGGGACCATCTGCACTGGATCGCAGGGCACATTGCCCCCGGATCACGGCTGATCATTCCTGAGGTTTAACCCGTTCGCCAAAGATGGCCGAGCCAACGCGCACATGTGTCGCGCCAAGGGCGATGGCCTGTTCGAAATCTTGACTCATTCCCATAGACAATCCATCAAGCCCGTTGCGTGCGGCGATTTTGGCCAATAGCGCAAAGTGCAAAGTCGGCTCTTCATCGACCGGGGGAATGCACATCAATCCACACACAGGCAGATCCAATGACCTGCACTCGGCAATGAAACCATCCGCGTCCGCAGGAAGGATACCGGCCTTTTGGTCTTCCTCACCGGTGTTGACCTGAATGAACAGGTCCGGACAGGTTCCCATTTCCTGTGCCAAACGCGCCAGTGTCTTGGCCAGTTTGGGTCGATCTACCGAATGGATCGCATCAAACAGTTCCATTGCGTGACGGGCCTTGTTGGTCTGCAACGGGCCAATGAGGTGCAGATCAATACCCTCGAACTGTTCTTTGAACGCGGGCCACTTGCTTGCTGCTTCCTGCACGCGATTCTCGCCAAAACATCTGTGCCCCTGCTCAAGAACGGCCTGCACCCTTTCATTCGGCTGCACTTTGGACACGGCAATCAGTTTGACAGAACCAGCCGGTCTGTCCGACCTGGCTTCGGCTTTGGCGATACGTGCGGTGATGTCTTGCAGCGACATGGGACCCTCATCCTGTTTTGCGCAGAAAAACACCAAGTCGGCGCAAAAGAAAAGGGCGAGTCCGAAGACCCGCCCTTAAACCTTGCGGTTCAGATCAGCTTAGAAGTTGAACTGAGCACCGAAGTCAGCAACCATGGTCGAGTCTGCGCAGATGTCACAGTCGTTGACACCGATACCACCGCGCAGCGATGCACCGCCGCCCAGGTCGTAGATCGCGCCAACAGCAACCTGCTGAGTATCAGCAGACGCGTTACCGTCACCGTAAGCGAAGATCAGGGTTGTTGCGGCGCCAACGTTGTAGGTTGCCGACAGACCCCATGCGGTGCCGTCAGTTGCTGCAACCTGAGTTGCGTCGTCTGCAACAAACAGAGTACCGCCGAAGTCACCCCATTCGCCACCCAGGGTCAGAACGGTCAGGCTCGGATCGCTTACACCAGCAACACCAGCGTCGGTCTGGCCGTAGGCCAAAGCAGCTGTGATGTTGTTGAAGGTGTAGGTTGCGCTGATGTCCCAACGGTCTGCACTAATAGGTGCACCGTTCAGAGCTACAGTCGCTTGGTCGTACGATGCGCCAAACGAGAAGTCGCCAACCGAATACTGGAAGAACACGGCGTTCGAACCCGAACCGGTCGACGAGTAACCCAGGAAGCTGTAGTCAACACCCGAGTACTGACCTGCGAACAGCTCAAGACCAACTTCGTTGCCGTAGTAGTTTGCCAGGTTGTCGAAGGCACCTGCAACGTTACCGGCGTCAACACGCAGGCCACCGTAGATGACCGAGAAGCGTGCACCGTTCAGACCGGCGGAGTTTGCTTCACCGTTGCCGCTGTTTTCGTCAGCTTGCAGACGAACGCGGCCTTCGAAACGAACGCCACCGTCGGTTTCTGCAATACCGTCGATGTTCAGACGGAAGCGCGAGACCAGGATCGCGTCGCTTGTTTGAACAACCGCAGTACCAACGCCTGTGTTGGTACCGGTTGTCTGGACGTTTACAACGGTACCGCTACGATCTTCAACGTAGCCAATACCAAAGCGGCCATAACCGCTGAAGTTAACTTCAGCTGCTGCAACGCCTGCGGTCGCGATCAGCGCCGTCGATGCGAAGAGAACTTTTTTCATCTTGTTTCCCTCGGTTTCAAAAGAGTTATCTACTCGACATATGCCTCGGCACATGTCTCAGCACGGACACCGTTTCGCTCTTTTTGCCCCCTTTGCGCAAGCTTGGCATAAAGACGTCGGCGTCATTGAGGTCAAATTGGTGCAAGGATGCCACAGTCAGTTTTCGCCCTGATGCAGCTGATACACTTACATTTCAGAAGAATGGACTTGTTGCAGCGGGGGTCCTTGGCTAGGAGTATCCCCTGAATACTGTAGAACAAGTGAAACAGGACCTGTTTACAATGCGCCTGCCGACGATTTTGGGAATGATCCTGCTGACCGCCGCTCTTTCGGCATGTGGGCAGAATCGAAACACTTCGACAACGTACTCCCCCAACCTCGCTGGCGGCAATTCGGACGAACAAGAGCTGAATGACCCCGAGCGGGCAACTATCTGGGACATCTTTGACCGCAGCACCGCCGAACAGACAACAAACGTAAACCGGTATCTTTGGGCGGCTTCGCTGGATGTGCTGAGCTTCCTGCCAGTGCAAGAGGTTGATCCGTTTACCGGTGTAATCGTAACGGGTTATGGCACGCCTCCGGGCGGCGGCCGATCCTACCGGGCAACTGTTCATATCAGCGATCCGGCGCTTGCCGCGCGCTCTTTGTCGGTTGCGCTGCAATCAAGCGGGGGGGCTCCGGTGAGTGCGGCAACATCCCGCGCAGTCGAGGATGCGATTCTGTCGCGCGCCCGGCAACTACGCATAGCAGACAACAAGTTCTAGCAACCCGCCGAAAATCACAATATTACCACGCCGGGTTCCTACCCGGCGTTTTCATTCACGAAGGACCGCACAATGTCGCGCTACTCGGCCACCGAAATCGAAGCAAAATGGCAGGAGGCCTGGGACAAGGCCGGGATCTTCACCGCCAACCACAAGGCGGACAAGCCAAAATACTATGTGCTTGAGATGTTTCCTTACCCGTCTGGCAGAATCCATATGGGGCATGTGCGCAACTATACGATGGGTGACGTCATCGCGCGGCACAAGCTGGCAACGGGCCATAATGTGCTGCACCCGATGGGCTGGGACGCATTCGGGATGCCTGCGGAAAATGCCGCGATGGCCATCGGGGGTCATCCGAAGGACTGGACCTACAGCAACATCGCCGACATGCGCGACCAGATGAAACCACTTGGCCTGTCCATCGACTGGTCTCGTGAGTTCGCGACCTGCGACCCCGAGTATTACGGCCAGCAACAGGCGCTGTTCCTCGATATGCTCGATGCCGGGCTGGTCTATCGCAAAAACGCTGTGGTGAACTGGGACCCGGTCGACATGACCGTTCTGGCCAACGAGCAGGTTGAAAATGGTCGTGGCTGGCGTTCGGGTGCATTGGTAGAGCGACGCGAGCTGACCCAGTGGTTCTTCAAGATCTCGGACTATTCCGAAGAATTGCTGGATGCGCTGGACACTCTGGACAACTGGCCCGCCAAAGTGCGCCTGATGCAGGAGAACTGGATCGGCAAATCCCGTGGTCTGCAATTCGGCTTTGAACGCACAGACGGCGGCGATCCGATCACCGTCTATACAACCCGCCCCGACACGCTACTGGGCGCATCTTTCGTTGGCATCTCGCCCGATCACCCGATCGCAAAACAGCTTGAAGCCGAAAATCCAGAAGTGGCTGAATTCGTGGCCGAATGTCGCAAAGGTGGCACCACTGAGGAAGCCATAGAAACCGCCGAAAAGCTGGGCTTTGACACAGGCATCAAGGTCAAGCACCCGCTGGACCCGAGCTGGGAACTGCCGGTCTGGATCGCCAATTTCATCCTGATGGATTACGGCACGGGCGCAATCTTTGCCTGCCCTGCGCATGATCAGCGTGACCTCGACTTTTGCCGCAAATACGGCCTTCCTGTGGTCGACACATTCTTTGCACTGGATGACGACACGCCGGTCGACAAAATTGCATTCGTCCCGCCGAAAACCGAGAAAGTCCGCTGGGTGAACCACTTCGCCGGTTTGACCGAAGCGACAGGCGAAGAAGCCATCAACGCCACCGTCGATTTTGCTGAACAAGCCGGTTGGGGCGAGGGTGTCACCAAATACCGTCTGCGGGACTGGGGCCTCAGCCGTCAGCGCTATTGGGGGTGTCCGATTCCCGTCGTGCATTGCGAAAGCTGCGGTGTGGTTCCCGAGAAAAAAGAAAACCTGCCAATCCGCCTGCCCGACGATGTCACATTCGACAAACCGGGTAACCCGCTGGACCGCCACCCGACCTGGCGCGATTGTTCCTGCCCGTCTTGTGGCGCACCGGCCAAGCGCGAAACCGACACGATGGATACTTTCGTCGATTCGTCGTGGTATTTCGCGCGCTTTACCGCTCCGCGTGCGGAAACACCCACCGATCTGGCCGAGGCCGAATATTGGATGAATATCGACCAGTATATCGGCGGCATTGAGCACGCGATTCTGCACCTGCTTTATTCCCGGTTCTTTGCGCGGGCGATGCACCTCACCGGGCACTTGCCGAAGAAGGCCATCGAGCCGTTCGACGCGCTGTTCACGCAAGGCATGGTGACGCATGAGATTTACCAGACGCGCGACGCCAACGGCCGCCCGGTCTATCACCTGCCCGAGGATGTAACCAACGGCAAACTGGCCGATGGCACAGAGGTCGAAATCATCCCCTCAGCCAAGATGTCGAAATCCAAGAAAAACGTGGTCGACCCGGTCAGCATCATTTCGGCCTTTGGGGCCGACACGGCCCGCTGGTTCGTGTTGTCCGATTCGCCACCCGAGCGGGACGTGGAATGGACGGCGGCAGGGGCCGAAGCCGCCTATAAGCATTTGAATCGCGTTTGGAATCTGTGTGACAGGATCGGCGCCATGGACGCCGATGCAGCGGGCGAAGGCGATGAGGATCTGTTGCGCGAGATGCACAAAACCATCCGCGACGTGACATTAGGTGTCGAAAGCTTTGGCTTCAACGCAGCCATCGCCAAACTGTACGCCTTCACCAATACACTGGCAAAATCCAAGGCCGGTGCGGCGGCTCAGAAACAGGCAATCAAAACACTGGCCCAGTTGATGTCGCCGATGACGCCACATCTGGCGGAAGATATCTGGGCGCATCAGGGCGGTGAGGGCCTTGTGGCTGTCGCCCGGTGGCCCGTCGCGGATGAAGCGATGCTGGTTGATGACACCGTCACCCTGCCGATCCAGATCAACGGCAAGCGTCGCGCGGAAATCAGCGTTCCAAAAGATATGGACAAAGCCGAGGTTGAAAATATCGCGCTCAGCACCGAAGCTGTCCAAAAGGCGCTGGATGGCAACGCGCCGAAGAAAGTTATCGTTGTTCCGGGCCGGATCGTGAATGTCGTTGTTTGATCGCAGAACATTGCTTGTGATGCCGCTGGCGCTGGCTGCCTGCGGCTTTCAACCGGTTTATGCTCCGGGTGGGTCAGGCTCTGCCTTGTTCGGTCGGGTGGCGGTATCTGCGCCAAATACCGTTGAAAGCTATCTTCTGGTTCAGAACCTTGAACAACAACTGGGCCGCAGCGCGGGCTCTATCAGCGATTACGCTCTGGATGTTCAGGTCTCGACCGAAACCCGCGGCGCGGCCATCACCACGACGAACGAGACAACGCGGTACACGATTGATGGACGGGCCCAATACGCGTTGAAATCTAATGAAACTGGACAAGTCGCAGCGTCCGGCACCGTAACCGATTTTGTGGGCTATTCTGCTTCGGGCTCTACCGTGTCGACGCTGGCTGACGAACGCGATGCGAAAGAACGCCTGATGGTGATCCTGTCCGGGCATATAGTGAACCGCCTGTATTCAACACCGGGCTTGTCCAAATGAAGTTGAGCCCGCGCGAGGCTGACGGGTATTTCGCCAAGCCGGATGCGGACAAGACCGGGCTGCTGATCTATGGTGCGGATGCCATGCGGGTGGCGCTTAAGCGGCAGCAGGTTCTGGCCGCCCTGCTTGGTCCTGGTGCGGAAGAGGAAATGCGCCTGACCCGCCTGCCGGGTGGCGACTTGCGCGGCGATCCGGCGTCTCTGCTGGACGCGGTCAAGGCGGTTGGGTTTTTCCCCGGCCCGCGCGCGGTGTTTGTGGAAGACGCCACCGAAACCGCCTCGCCTGCGATTCTGGCCGCACTTGAAGATTGGACCCCCGGCGACGCTCAGATCATCGTGACGGCTGGTCAGCTGAAACCAAACTCAAAAATCCGCAAAGCGTTCGAGGGGCATCCTGCGGCCTATGCGATAGGCATTTATGACGACCCGCCATCGCGTGCAGAGGTCGAGCGGGTTCTGACTGAGGCGCAACTGAATAACATCCCCCGCGATGTCATGTCTGCCATCAGCGAACTGGCCAACAGTCTTAGCCCCGGTGACTTCACCCAAACCATTGAGAAACTGTCGCTTTACAAGCGTGGTGACAACTCTGAGTTGACCATGGAAGACATCGAAGCCTGTACCCCGCGTTCGACCGAGGCGGCGCTTGACGACGTGCTGAACGTGGTTGCAGAAGGCCGCGCCGGTGAGATCGGACCGCTGATCCGGCGGTTGCAGGCACAGGGTACCAACGGGGTAACTCTGTGTATTGGGGCAACCCGGCATTTCCGCACCCTTTATGCCTGCGCCTCGGATCCCGGTGGTGCGGCGCAGGGTATCGGCAAGTTGCGCCCGCCGGTTTACGGCAAACGGCGTGACCGTATTCTGCGTCAGGCACAGGGCTGGGGCGCGCCCAAGCTGCAAACTGCTCTGACCGTTCTTACGGATACCGACCTCTCCCTGCGCTCCGCCGGACAGACCGCCCCCTCAATGGCACTGGTCGAGCGCGCAATGATTCGTCTGGCGATGCTTGCGCGGTCGCGCTGAGTTACTTGCCCTGATCCAGCCAATCGGCAGCGGCCCGACCGGCCCAGCGGCCAGTGGCAAGACAGGCTGTCAAAAGATACCCCCCGGTCGGCGCTTCCCAATCCAGCATCTCACCGGCGCAGAACACGCCCGGCATGGTCTTCAGCATCAGCCCGTCACCCAACGCGGATCGTTTCACGCCACCTGCCGTCGAAATGGCCTCATCCATCGGTCGCAGCCCCGCGTGCAGGATTGGCAGTTTCTTGAGGACCGCCACTTCGCCGGGCAGCGGCAAGTGACTGCGTATTGCCATCTCGTGAAACACGGCGATCTTCTGCGGTGACAGGTTCAACGACTTTCTCAACCATTGCGAAAGTGTGGTTTTCGACTTTCTGGAAGACCAACGCGCCTGCAAGGACTGCTGTTCCAGGTCGGGCACCAGATCGACAAAAAGTAGCTGCCCTTTGCGCAAAGCAGGGGTGAGAGTGTAAAGCCCCCCTCCCTCCAGCCCGGTTGCCGAGATCGCAGCCTCGCCGCGGCTATCCAGGTCACCGGCCTTCCACCGAACCGACTTCAGCGCCGCCCCGAAATGTGGCTGCATATGAGTGCTCCAGTCCACCGACAGGGCTGAATTCGCAGGTTCAAACGGTGCCAGTTCGACGCCCCTGTCAGACAGGATTTGCGCCCAATGACCATCCGACCCAAGGCGGGCCCAGCTGGCCCCGCCCAGCGCAAGCACGGTTACAGCAGCAGTCAGGTTTTGCGGCCCGGCCGGTGTGTCGAATACCAGCGCATCAGCTTCCCAACCTTTCCATCGCCAACGGGTTTTGATCTCAACCCCGGCTGTGCCCAGTCGCGCAAGCCATGCGCGCAACAAAGGCGACGCCTTCATGGCCTCGGGAAAAACCCGCCCGGTAGAACCTGTGAATAATATCTGTCCCAGTCCACGCGCCCAGTGCTGCACGGCTTGCGCATCACAGGCGGTGATCATCGGGCGCAACCAGTCCGCCGCATCGGCATAAGACCGCATCAGTGTCTCAGGCGGTTCGTCCTTTGTCAGGTTCAGCCCCGATTTACCTGCCATCAGAAATTTGCGCGCAACCGAGGGCTTGGCTTCGGCAACCAGTACGGAATGCCCGGCCTCGGCCAGTTGCTCGGCCGCCATCAACCCTGCGGGGCCTGCTCCGATCACGACTGCCTGCGCCATTCGCACCCTCTTGCCTTCGCCATCTATCGGCGCAAGTTTCAAACCATCATGGCGAACAACGATCCGATCTGCCCGCTCTGCGACCGCCCGATCCCCAGCGGGGGTGGCAGCCTGCATCATCTGATCCCAAAACTCAAAGGAGGCAAGGGCGGACCCACCGTTCTTCTGCACCAGATTTGCCACAAAGAAGTCCATGCCACCCTGACCGAGGCCGAACTGGCGCGCTGTTACAACACGATCGCAGCCTTGCGCGCGCATCCCAGGCTTGAGAAATTCCTGATATGGGTGCGTGAACGCCCACCCGGATTTCGGTCGAAAGTTCCGGGCAAGCGACGCAACAGGTGATCAGCCCGGCAAGACCGGATCGCCAAAGGCGTCTTTCAAAGGTGCGGCCAACCCTTCGACTTCTATTCCCCGGTAATCCGGTACAGGCGCAAACTCTGCACCCGCAAGATGCTGGAATTCCAGTGTCGTATACGGTCGTTTCCACAACCACTCGCGATTCTCGACGGCCCACAAATCGGCGTTTGGAGGGGTTTCGTCGGTAAAGGCATAGAAATGCAGATCAAAGCCATGGGGGGCCACTTCCTGCATTGACAGCAGGGACATGCCTTGCCCACACCAAAACGCGTCCTCACCCGCGATATCACTGGTCCGAAGGGTTATCTGACCGATCCGGGCCTGCGCAAACGGAGCATCCGGATTTGCCACCTGTGCCGGTTTGTTGCCTTCGAAATCATGTTGCAGCAATTCGATGACAAACCCATCGGGATCAGCCAGATGGCACATGTACCCGATATCCAGAAACTGGCTCGGCGCGCTTACCGCAGTACCCAGCGCGCGCAAATGCGCTGCCGCAAGATCGACATCAGGGACGGTAATTCCGATCTTCCAATATCTTTGGCCCCGGTCATGGGTGTATCCGCCGCCACCCGGCAGCAGCAGAAGGTCCGCATCTTCCGAGTTGTAGCCGACGCGGCAACCTGACACCTGCGGGTCAACCCGCATACCCAGAACGTCGCGATAGAATACGGCCAGTCTTTTCGGGTCAGTGACCCGCAACCGAATGGCCGAAATCCTCATGAACACATCCTTGCGATGTCCGCGGCGATAACGGGGTCAGCGTTCACGCTGTCTGTCACAAGCTCACGCGCGGTTTGCATCAGGTGATCGGGTTCGACGATCCGATCAACCAGACCAAAGTCATACGCCTCTTGCGCGGTGATCTTCTGACCTGCCATCAGGATCAACTTGGTTCTGGCCGGACCCACCAATGCCGCCAACCGTTTCGGATCGGACGGTTGCGGCAGAAACCCCAGCTTCATCACCGGATAGAAAAACTTGGCTGTCGGCACCGCAATGCGAAGGTCACAGGCCAAAGCCATGCCATTGGCCCCACCAGCCAAAGTTCCGTTCAACGCGGCAATGGTCAGGCAGGGCAATGCGGCGATGGCACCGGACAGTCTTTCCCAGACGTCAGAGGTGGCCAGACCGGCGCGCGCCTCGTCCAGATCGGCCCCGGCGCTGAACACTTTGCCCGCGCCCGTCAGGATCAGCGCCCGCGCGCTGGTTGCGGCCTCGGCAATCCCGGCCAGTTCATTCAGCATCGCTCCAGTCAGGGCGTTTGCCTTTTCGGGATTGTTGATCGTAACGACCCACAGGCCATCCTGTTTCGTCAGGTCGATCATATCAGCCCGACCCTTTTTCGGATGTCTTCCAGGCGCAGCGAGATTTCCTTTCCCAAGTATTCATCCGCGTCCTTGGAACACATCCACAACAGGGCACGCGCTGGCCAGTCTGCGGGAATATGCGCGTCCCAATCCAGTTGACTGACCGGATTGATGCCGCTTGCCTTGATGGACCGCTGCATATCCGTGGCAACCGTCCCCGGCGACAGCCCCATTGCGCGAATGCCGTGTTGGGCTTCTTCCAGATGCAGGCATTCCGTCAGCATTTTTGCCCCGGCCTTTGACGCGCAATAATGGCTCCACGCCTCAACCGGGTTGGACGCCGCGCCGGACGAGACGGTCAGAATGCTTCCGCCCCCGGCGGCCCGCATCACCGGCAATGCCGCACGCATCCCGTAGAAAACGCCTTTGAGGTTGATGTCGATGGCTTTGCTCCAGGCCTCAGGATCGGCGTTGGAAAGATGAAAGATCGGATCGATCACACCGGCATTGCCAATCAGAACATCCAGCCCGCCGAACCGATCCACACATGTGGCCACAGCCTGCTCGACCTGCGCGAAATCGCTGACATCGCAGGCCAGCGCGATGGCCTGATCACCCAGATCAGCGGCCAAGGCATCAATCTGATCGCGGCTGCGGGCCACCAATGCGACATTGGCCCCGGCTGCGGCAAAAACGCGCCCCGCTTCGGCCCCGATGCCACGGCTGGCCCCGGTTATCAGAACTGTTTTCCCCTGCATTCGCCTCTCCTCACGCATTGTTATTGATCCCGGCAACAGGCGTAACGCGGAAACGGGGAAATGGTCCAGCCCTTGCCCCCTTGACGATAGGTGCCACAACCCCGACCATGCGCCGCAAATTGATCAAGAAGGGTTACCTTATGTCCGTTTTCCTCCACCGCAGCTGCGGTGCTGTTCTGGCTTATGCCGTCGCGACCCAGGGCGCGTTCGCCGACCTTACTGCAAATGATGTCTGGTCCGACTGGCAAAGCTATTTCACATCAATGGGCTACACCGTTACAGGCGACGAAAGCATCGCCGGTGACGTCACCACAATTTCGAACATGACACTTTCTTTGACCTTTCCGGAAGAAGACGGGCAGTTCCAGATGGTCATGCCGGAAATGACGCTGACCGAAAATGGTGACGGAACCGTTACCATCGGATTGCCCGAGAGCTTTCCCATGGACGTCACGGGAACAGCCGACGATGAAGAGTTTGCAGCCAAAGTGATTTATTCGCACAGCCAGCTGAACATGGTCGTTTCGGGTACACCCGAAGACATGACTTATGACTACACCGCTGACAAACTGGGCATTGCGCTGGATTCGATTGAAGTTGATGGCGAACCGCTGCCGAACGAGGTTTTCAGCATCGCGGTCGAAGCAGGTGATCTGGCCGGTCGGTCGCGGATGCAAATCGGCGAACACCGAAACATCACTCAGACATTCAACAGCGATACGCTGACCTATAACCTGAACTTTCAGGATCCGGAAAGTGGTGAAAGCGGGCTGATCAATGGCCAACTGGGCCAACTGGCCTTTGAAGGCGAAAACGTGATCCCACTGGATTTTGACATGTCTGATCCGCAGGCGTTTTACCAAGCGGGTTTCGCCTTTGATGGCACGTTTACCTATGCATCCGGCAGCACCGATCTGAGCGGGACCAGCGAAGGACAGGCGTTCTCGATGAACAGCACCTCGGAGGGTGGGCACTTTGCCGCCAGCATCGACGCCGAGCGCATCGCCTATGACATCGCGCAGAACAGCACCAAACTGGCGGTGACAACAGCGGATCTGCCGTTCCCGATCGAGTTGTCCATGGCCAGTGCAGGGTTGAACTTCGAATTCCCGATCCAGCAATCGGACGAAATTCAGCCCTTCGCCTTTGGCCTCAACATGACCGATTTCACCATGTCTGATGTCCTGTGGGGCATTTTTGACCCGGCAGGCGCGCTGCCCCGCGATCCGGCGACAATCGCACTGGAAACGACCGGCACGGCAAAAGTTCTGATGAACATCTTCGATCCAGAAATCGACGTTGAGTCGGATGAGGCTCCGGGTGAGTTACATTCGCTGAAAATCAGCCAGCTTCTGGTTTCGTTGGTTGGAGCCAAACTGACCGGTGATGGCGATTTCGCCTTCGACAATTCGAACACAGAAGAGTTTGGCGGAATGCCTAGCCCAAGCGGCGTGGCGAACCTGAAACTTGTTGGCGCCAATCAGCTGATCGATACGCTGATCGGCATGGGCCTCATTTCGGACGACGATGCACTGGGCGCGCGGATGATGATGGGTCTGATGGCTGTCCCCGGCGATGAGCCTGACACCCTGAACTCGACCATCGAATTCACGGAAGACGGTCAGATTTTTGCGAATGGCCAGCGTATCAAGTGATACCTATCTGAAAGGGCCGCGCAGTGCGGCCCTTTCCATTCCTGTGAACCTTGTGCCAAACCCGGTAGCGGCATGGATTTATCCCGATCCACACAGCACAATCCGGTCACAGGTCTTGCGGGGCGGGCGGTGCAAGGCTAGGTCCTTGGCAATCAACCCGGAGACCTCATGACCCGCTCACCAGAAGAAATCAGCCAACAATTGCTCGATGTTGCTCGCCGGGCAGGCGCAGAAGCGGCAGATGCCATCGTTCTCGAAGGGTCCTCGGTCTCGGTCGATGTGCGGGGCGGAGCACTGGAACATGCGGAACGCTCGGAAGGCGCTGATCTGGGCTTGCGTGTGTTTCTGGGCAAGCGGTCAGCCATTGTGTCCAGCTCTGACAGGCGCCCGGAAACCCTTGCGGCGATGGCCGAACGCGCCGTGGCCATGGCAAAAGAAGCGCCCGAAGATCCCTATTCCGGGCTGGCGGACAAAAGCCAACTGGCCAGTGACTGGGATATTCAGTCACTGGAATTGCTGGACTCCGCCCCGGCCCCGTCCGCAGAAAGCTTGATGCAGGATGCGCTGGCCGCCGAGGCCGCAGCACTGGCGGTAAAAGGCGTCACGCAGGTGTCGGATGCGGCTGCAAGCTATGGAACGCACCGGGTGCATCTGGCGGCTACAAACGGGTTTTCCGGTGGGTATGAGCGCAGCAGCCGATCCATCTCATGCGTTGCGATCTCGGGTGAAGGCACCGGGATGGAGCGCGACTATGACGGTGACAGCCGGACGTTTCAATCCGACCTGCGCGACGCGGCTGAGATTGGGCGCACAGCAGGGGAACGCGCTGTGCAACAGGTTGGCGCGCGCAAACCGGCGACCGGCAGTTTCCCGGTGTTGTTTGATGAACGTATCTCGTCTTCGCTGATCGGGCATCTTCTGGCCGCCAGCAATGGGGCCGCGATTGCGCGCGGCGCGTCTTGGCTGAAGGATTGCCTGGGGCAAGACGTGCTGCCCGCGCATCTGTCACTGATCGAAGATCCGTACCGCCCGCGTATCTCTGGCTCGCGCCCATTTGATGCCGAAGGTCTGCCCACGCAGCGCCGGGTGATCGTGGAAAACGGTGTCCTGACGGGCTGGACATTGGATCTGTCGAGTGGCCGCAAGCTGGGAATGGACTCAACAGGCAACGCTGCGCGCGGTGTGTCCGGCCCACCCTCACCCAGCAACTGGAACCTGAGCCTTACGCAGGGAACCCGCAGTCGCGACGATCTGTTGCGCGATATGGGCACCGGTTTGCTGGTCACGTCCATGATCGGATCGACGATCAACCCCAATACGGGCGACTATTCCCGTGGTGCATCAGGTTTTTGGGTCGAAAACGGTGTGATCACGCATCCTGTCAACGAATGCACAATCGCAGGCAATCTGCGTGATATGCTGCGGCGGATCATTCCCGCCAATGACGCCCGCCCATATTTGTCGCGCGTGGTCCCGTCGCTGTTGATCGAAGGAATGACACTTGCCGGCAACTGATCTGCCCCTTCTGATTGAGGCCGCGATTGAGGCCGGCAAGATCGCTACACGCTATTCCGGGACGCAGGCACAGCGTTGGGACAAACCCGGTGGCGCCGGTCCGGTGACCGAGGCCGATCTGGCCGTCAACGCGATGCTGGAAGAAAAGCTGTGCGCTGCGCGACCGGGCTATGGCTGGCTCAGCGAGGAATCCGAGGATTCGCCCGAGCGGTTGAACCGCAGCAACGCCTTTATCGTCGATCCGATTGACGGCACCCGCAGTTTTACCGAAGGCGCGCGCACCTGGGCGCATTCGCTGGCCGTTGCAGTCGATGGCATTGTGACTGCCGCTGTAATCTACCTGCCGATGCGCGACTTGCTTTATGCTGCGGCGCAGGGTCAGGGCGCCACTCTCAACGGGCAAAAGATCACGACATCGAAAACGCCTGAGCTATTGCAATCGCAGGTTCTGGCCGCCAAACCCAATCTGGATGCACAGCACTGGCGCAATCAGAATGTTCCAGCCTTCCACCGCGCATATCGACCCTCGCTTGCCTATCGCATGGCGCTGGTCGCGCAGGGGCGGTTCGACGCCATGCTGACCCTTCGCCCCAGCTGGGAATGGGACATTGCCGCTGGTGATCTGATCATCCGAGAGGCAGGCGGCGTCTGTTCAGACCGTTTGGGTCAACCGCTGATCTTCAACAATGCCCACCCCAGGCTGAATGGCGTAATCGCCGCCAGCACTGCGATCCACGCGCAACTGTCTGCTCAGCTGGACCCGATCGGGCCCGGAATCGGCGCATGAGCAAACCGCGCTCATTAAGCCTTGCCGCTTATCGGGTGCTGTCCTGGAGAATGCGGAACGGCGTTGGTGTAAAAACCGACCTGCCACGCCCCGAAGGCGAGGTCGTGTGGATGCACGTCGCCACGCCAGACCGCCTGCGGGCGGTGAGTGATTTTTGTCGCCGGTTGCTTCAGTCCCGATCCAAGCTGCATTTTCTACTGACCGCTCCGCCGGACGCGGATCTGTCTGTCTGGCCGGAATGCAGCTTTCCCCTGATCAACCTGCCTCAGGAACAGAGCGGGGCCGCGCGTGACTTTATCGAATACTGGCGCCCAGGTATCGGGATTTGGGTCGGCGGTGATTTGATGCCCAACATCATAACCCGAGCCGATGAACAGGCTGTACCCCTTGTGTTGTTTGACGCCCAGTTTACCGTTGCACTGTCCCGGAACGCGCGCTGGCTGCCAGACATAACCAGAGTGACCTTTAGCTGCTTTCGCAAGATACTGACTGCAAATTCTGAAACCGCCCGTCACATCCGGAGACTTGGCATCCCGTTTTCAACAGTCGAAGAATCGCCGCCTTTGCGCATCAGCCCAAATCCAAGACCTTGGCCAGAAGACGAGCTGATCGAAACCAACCACACGCTTGCAGGGCGACCTGTTTGGTTGGCTGCCTGGGTGCAGGACAAAGAGTTCATTTCGGTTCTGACAGCACATCGTCAGGCATTGCGCCTTTTGCACCGGCTGGTTCTTGTACTTCACGTCGCCGACGTTCACGAAGCTGCCCCCCTAAAACGGAGGCTGGAGGCGATGGATCTACGCTGTGTTAACTGGGACGATGGCGACTTGATCGAAGACAGCACGCAGGTCGTTCTGACTGCGGACCCAGAAAATCTGGGGTTGTGGCACCGTGTGTCGGCAGTGACGTTCATGGCCAGTTCACTGGAACGCGGTGCAGGCGGTCAGGACCCGTCCGACGCAATCGCGCTGGGGTCTGCCATAATTTCTGGACCATTCGTGCATCGCCATCACGAGCTTTACGCCCACCTGCAACAGGCAGGCGCAGCCAAGGAGGTCAAGTCAGCAACCGAGTTGGGCGATGCCGTCGTACAGCTTCTGGCACCGGACCGCGCCGCCGACATGGCTTTGGCAGGATGGCAGATAATCACCGAAGGTGCGCCGCAGGCAGACACTCTCATCGAATTGGTGCAGGATATTCTGGACGAGAGGAGCGCAGATCATGCGGGCACCTGAGTTCTGGAACACTCCTCCGGACCAGCCGGATCTGAGGGCACGGCTGCTGGCCCCGCTGGGCCGCTTATATGCCGCAGCGACAGCCCGCAGGATTGCCTCGAAATCGGGGGAAAATCCCGGTGTGCCCGTGATCTGCATCGGCAATCTGAATGCAGGTGGAACCGGGAAAACGCCCACCGTCATCTGGACCCTCGAACAACTGGGTAATGCCTGGCACAAGCCCCATGTCGTGACACGAGGACATGGCGGGTCACTGGAAGGCCCGGTGCAGGTCGATCCGGGCAGGCACACCGCCGCCGAGGTGGGGGACGAGCCGCTGTTGCTGGCGATGTTTGCCGAGGTCTGGGTTGCCAAGGATCGGGCGGCGGGTGCGCGTGCAGCGGCCGCGGCGGGGGCAACGGTGATCGTTCTGGATGATGGTTTTCAGAACCCTTCGGTCGCCAAGGATTTCTCGATTATCGTTGTGGACGCCCAGCGCGGATTTGGAAACGGATTATGCCTGCCAGCCGGTCCACTGCGAGAGCCGGTCGATACCGGCCTGCAACGGGCCGACCTTGTGCTGTCCTTGGGTGAAGAGGCGGCACAAAAGGTGTTTGCCAACAACTGGAAAGACCGGTTGACCGTTCCTCATGTCACCGGGGCAGTCGAACCCCTGCAAACCGGTATGGATTGGTCAGAAACGCGTGCGTTGGCGTTTGCAGGAATCGGCTATCCCGAAAAGTTCTTCCAAACCCTGCGTCGGTTGGGTGTGGATCTGGTCCGGGCCGAGGCGTTGGACGATCACCAACCGTTGACACAGGCCCTGATGACCCGGCTGGAAAACGAGGCGCGTTTGCTGAGCGCTCAGATGGTCACCACCGAAAAAGACGCCGTTCGCCTGCCGCCCGCTTTCCGAAGCAAGGTGATCACTTTGCCGGTTCGGCTTCAGATTTCAGACGCCGACGTGGTCAGGGACATGCTTTTGAAAACCGTCCCTTCACCAAAGTAACTCAGGCTGGCCCCCGGTGGCGCCAGCCGGGTTCGGGTCAGCTGCCGAGCTCTGCTTCGATCAGCTTTTTGAAGTCCGCGTAGGACTGATTGTCAACTTTCTTGCCGTTCACGATGAAGGACGGGGTTGCCTGAATTCCATCGCGTTCAGCGTTTTCCTGATACCACGCGGCCAATGTCCGCGCCTTGGTGCCATCCTGCAAACAGGCCTCAAGCTGGTCGCCATCAATACCTGCCAGACGACCAATCTTGCGCAGTTCATCGACGATCTCGGCCGGGCCACCTGCGCGCGTCCATTCTGCCTGACCTTCGTAAATCAGATCAGTGATGCCAAAGAATTTCTCGGGGCCGGCACAGCGGGCCACCATCGACGCCCACAGACCGTAGCGATCAAAATAGACCTCACGATAGGTGAACTTGACCTTGCCGGTGTCAATGAAATCCTTCTTGAGCTGTTTATACGCGCTCTTGTGGAAATTCGCGCAATGCGGGCAGGTGTAGGATGCGTATTCGATGATTTCGACAGGCGCCCCTTCGGCCCCCTGAACCATGTCAATGATTGTGGATGTATCCAGGTCCGCCTCTTGCGCCTCGGCGGCACTGACCAGCGGAAAACTTGTGTTGGAATTTGACAGCGACACCCAATAGCCGCCAGCGGCCACGGCGACGGCCGCGCAGATTACGGTTGCAATACGGCTCATTCTCAGCCCTTTCTCAGCGTTTCTGTTTGGATAAAACGTTGCGCCCAAGACGTTCAAGGGCCGCGCGCAAATCTTCATCATTTACACTGCGTGACACTTTGTCTGCCTCGGCAGCAATCTCAGGTGCAATCTCGGGTATTGCCTGTTTCGGTTTATGGTCGAAACTGGCCTGCCCCTCGGCAAATCCGGTCGGAGCGGTCTGGGTGATACGGACACGGCTGATGGCATTAAAGCCGTAGACCGCGTTCACTTTACCACGCAGCTGTTCCTTCTGCATTTCCAGCATCGGGGCCTGCGGGCCTGTAGTCAGAACGGTCAGGGTCGCGCCGAAACCGCCTTTGCCATAGCCGACACTGACTGGGCGCGCGATGGCGGCGGTATCCTGACCCACGATCTCGGCCCAATGGGTCAACAGACGTGAGACAGCAAAGCCCCGGCTTTCCCCGGCGCGCCTGATCTGGTCATTCAGCAAAGACGCGGTGCGCTTGAACCCGCGGGTTGACGAACGTCTGCGTTGCATCTGGTTTCCAACTCCTGCGCCGCTATTGTAATAGGCAGAACACCGGGTGCCAGCGAAACCTGACAGGGAGACGAATAAAACTTGCGTGATTCCTTTGAATTCACCGCCAGCGCTGCGCTTCTGGAGTGGTATGACCACAACGCTCGCGCCATGCCATGGCGCACAGGACCGGCAGAGCGCGCCGCCGGGGTGCGTCCCGACCCCTATCGGATCTGGTTGTCCGAAGTTATGTTGCAACAAACGACTGTAGCAGCAGTGCGGGATTACTTTCTGCGCTTCGTGACACGTTGGCCTACGGTTCAGGCGCTGGCCGCCGCGCCGGATGATCAGGTCATGGGGGAATGGGCCGGTCTTGGCTATTACGCGCGTGCGCGCAACCTCTTGAAATGCGCCCGCGCTGTGACACGGGATCACAATAGTCAGTTCCCCGATACATATGCTGCGCTGCTGACGTTACCCGGCATCGGCCCTTATACGGCTGCGGCAATCTCGGCCATCGCCTTCGATCAGCCTGAAACGGTTCTGGATGGCAATGTCGAACGCGTCATGGCCCGATTTTACGACATCCACGCGCCGCTGCCCGGCTCGAAACCCCTGCTGAAGGAAAAAGCCTCAGCGCTGACACCTTCTTCTCGGCCCGGTGATTACGCACAGGCGGTCATGGATTTGGGGGCCACGATATGCACGCCGAAATCCCCGGCATGTGGCATTTGCCCGCTGCGCGAACCATGCGAAGCGCGGATCGCGGGAACACAGGCTGATCTTCCCCGAAAAACACCGAAAAAGCCTAAACCCACCCGTCGCGGTCACGTTTATATTGTGCGCATGTCAGATGGGGCCATGCTGCTGGAGCGCCGACCGGACAAAGGTCTGCTGGGCGGAATGCTGGGCTGGCCCGGAACGGAGTGGGCTGACGATCCGGTCGAGCACCCCCCGCTTGCGGCAGATTGGAAAATGGTGCCGGGCGAGGTGCGCCACACCTTTACGCATTTTCATCTGATTTTAAGAATCTGGGCCGCGGAAACCACCGGTCAGGATGTTCCCGAACACTTGGTCGCAGTGGGAAAGCACAGCTTCCAACCCAGCGACCTGCCCACGGTGATGCGCAAAGCCTATGATCTGTGGAAAGGACAATAAGACCGCTGTGCATTCCTTGGCCTCGCGGCTAGGCTGTTCCCATCTAGCAGGAGCACCAGAGATGAACGCAACAGTCTCGTTGGCACGCTGGCAATCAGCATCACCCTTCTGGGTGTCCCTGCTGTTGATCCCGCTGATCTGGTTCACTGCTTTCGCGGGCGGATGGTGGGTTTTGCTGATCCCGATCTCGACCTGGTGGGTCTTTGCCGTGCTGGACCGGATCACCGGGCTCAACGTGGAAAATGCGGACCCCGAGACGCCGGACGGCGATCTGCAACGGTACATCCTGCTGACCAAGCTTTGGGCACCCCTTCAGTTCCTTACCCTGTTTGGCCTGATCTGGTACGCGAGCCACGGCAGCCAGCTTTCGACGCCTGAGAAAATCGGCCTGTTCTTTGGCATGGGTGTTATCTCGGGTACGGTCGGTATCAATTACAGCCACGAACTGATGCATCAGAAAAGCCGTTGGGAACGCTGGCTGGGCGATATCCTTCTTGCAATGGTGCTTTATTCTCATTTCCGGTCCGAGCATCTGCTGGTCCATCACCGTTATGTAGGAACGCCACGCGATCCGGTGACGGCGCGATACAACGAAGGGTTTCACCGCTTTTACCCTAGGGTGTTGCGGCAAAGTCTGGTCTCGGCCTTCATCGCCGAACGCGGAAAACTGGCCCGCAAGGACCGACCCTGGACCGACCGCTCCAACCCGTTCTGGCGTTACTGGGCGTTGCAATTGGGGATGCTGGCACTGGCGTCGCTGATCGGAGGCTGGTCAGGTCTGGCCCTTTTTCTGTTGCAGGCCGGTGTCGCGATCTGGCAGCTGGAATTGGTCAACTACGTGGAACATTACGGCCTGACCCGGAAACATCTGGGGGACGGGCGGTATGAACACGTCCTGCCCAGGCATTCCTGGAACGCATCACAGAAGGCTTCAAACTGGTTGCTGATCAATCTGCAACGCCATTCGGATCACCACTACAAACCAAACCGCCGGTTTCCGCTGCTTCAACACCACACGCCCGAAAAGGCACCGCAACTGCCCTTTGGCTATCCCGTCATGACTGTGGCTGCGATGATCCCACCGCTGTGGCGGCGGGTCATGAACCCGCGGGTCCGGGAATGGCGACGCCAGTACTACCCCGAGATCACCGATTGGCACGCCTATAACAAGGCCCTGAACCCGGTACCTGATGCGTAACCGATGCGCAGCCCTGCCCATCAGGCTCGGCGCTTAGGGTGCTGTTCTGGTGGGGTGTACGGTCCTCAGCCTTTCATCACCCAGATATCCATCGGTGTTTCCACGCCGCGCACGGATTGATCGGTAAGCTCTGCAAAACCAGTCATGGCGACCGACGCAGACTGGTTTTCCTCTGCAATCCGCACGCGCACGGCATCACTGACCACGATACGCGCCTGCAAATCACGCGTCAGCGCCTCGAGCTTGGCTGCGACGTTGACGGCATTCCCGATGACAGCAAATTCAAGCCGGTTCGCACCAATGTCGCCCAATACGACCGAGCCATAATGCACCCCAATCCCGACGCGGATTTCCGGCTCTCCCGTCCGGCGGCGGTCCAGGTTCCATCGATCAATCACGCCGACCATCGCGCGTGCGCATCCCAGCGCATTGCTTGCGTCCAGCGGTGTAGGCACCGGGGTGCCAAAGGTCGCCATCAGACCATCCCCCAGATACTTGTCCAGGGTTCCGTGGTGGCGAAAAACCTCGGTTTCCATGCGGGCGTGAAAGCCTCGCAGCACTTCGATCACATCATAGGGGTCACGCCCGGCCGCGTATTTTGTAAACCCGACGATGTCGATGAACAGAACGGCCACATTCTCTTTTCGGACCCGTTTCAGCGGCTCGTCATTCTGGCTCAGCTCCTCTACCACGTTGGGCGAGAAATAGCGTGACAGGTTGGCCCGTTCCCGTTCCAGCCCTGCGTTGCTCATTAATAGCCGGTTCAGCCGCTGCATCGAAATGCCCAAAGTCACGGCCACCATCATGAACACGATCACCTGCTGGATGCGCTGAGGCGCCATGAAACTGTTCGGATCCAGAAGCTCGGCAACATCTGGGTAGCCTTGCAGGGCGGCTGCAACTTTTTCGCTGATCCCCGGAATAGGCGTTGCGACCCACGACGCAACGATCCAACCGATCGTCCACATCATCGCCGTCCAGGTTCCGATGGCGATCACGGTCCGCCAGGAATAAGCCAACGTGCCTGCGGCCAGAATGACGAAGAAGTACTGAAAGTTGTCGAACCGGTATTGCATGGCCAATGGCCTGACATCATCGCTGAAGGGATTGGGCACGATCATCCCGAGCGTCATGATCAGCAGGTCGACGAAAATCAAAAACAACTCGCCCCGCGATTGCCCGACACGACCTGCACGGCGGATCAACCACCCGTTGCCGCAGATCAGCAGCAGAATGAAGTGATACCAAAGCACCTCCCATTGCGGGTTCAGAAAAATGAGCAGCACCGCAGTCAGCGCCATCGCCACCCATCGCGCACGCACAGCCAGTTCCAGACCCTCGCGCTTGTGCCGTTCCAACGCAGCCTCGGTATATTTGTTGTCCAGATCAAACGCATCGGGCTGGGTGAAAAACAGGCTTCGGCGGGGCTGTGCGGTCGTCTCGGTCATGGCCGTGGTCTTTCTTGCGGAGGCTTGGCAGTCTTATGCAATCACTGTTGAAGGCAAAACAAAAGACCCCGCCGATTGATCGGCGGGGCAAGGCATAGTGCCATGTGTCAGGCCACAGGCACCGGCGGTGTTCGTGAATTCAATTGTGCATTTCTGCGCGGATCTGTTGCCGCAGGATGTCAATCGGTACGGTCTTGCCGTCCCGTTTGAAGCACCAGTATGTCCAGCCGTTGCAGGACGGTGCGTTTTCCAGATGCGCGCCGACCTGATGGATTGACCCTTTGACATTGTCACCCACCAGCGTTCCGTCCGCACGCACCTTCGCCTTGTGACGTTGGTTCATGGAATAGAGCTCTTCACCCGGGCGCAACATTCCGCGCTCGACCAGCTGACCGAATGGCACGCGTGGCTCGGCACGTTTGCTGGCGCTGACTTCCAGAGCTTCGCGATCAAACTTGCGGACCTTGGCGATGCGTTTTTCAGCCACCTTGCGATAGCTTTCCTCTCGCTCGATACCAATGAACTCGCGCCCCAACATCTTGGCGACGGCCCCGGTGGTTCCAGTACCAAAGAACGGGTCCAGCACCACATCGCCGGGGTTGGTCGAGCCGACCAGCACGCGGTGCAACAGCGATTCCGGTTTTTGCGTCGGATGCGCCTTGTCGCCGTTTTTGTCCTTCAGGCGCTCATGCCCGGTGC
This sequence comes from Ruegeria sp. BHSA123, assembly GCF_059613425.1. Lineage (NCBI taxonomy): Bacteria > Pseudomonadati > Pseudomonadota > Alphaproteobacteria > Rhodobacterales > Roseobacteraceae > Ruegeria > Ruegeria sp. BHSA123. The sequence goes on from NZ_JBXWSL010000016.1 coordinate 36,821, forward strand.
AAATCGGCAGTACCCAGTCGCTGCGCATCTGCACACCTTCGTTCAGAGCTTTCAGCGCCTCATAGTTGAAGGTGTATTTCGCGCCTTCGCGCTTGGACGCCCAGATCATCGTTTCATGCGCATTGGTGAACCGTTTGCCGCGGAAATTCGGCATCGGGTTCGACTTGCGCCACACGACATCGTTCAGGATCCAGTATCCGGCGTCCTGCAGCGCTGACCCCACGCGGAAAATGTTGTGATAAGACCCGATCACCCAGATCGCACCATTGGGTTTCAGCAGACGATGCGCCGCCTTCAGCCATTCGCGCGTAAACTGGTCATACGCTCCAAAACTTGCGAACTGATCCCAGTGATCATCCACCGCATCGACCTGCGAATTATCCGGACGATGCAACTGACCTTTCAATTGCAGGTTATACGGCGGGTCCGCAAAAATCAGATCCACAGACGCCTCGGGTAGACTGTTCATCACATCGATGCAGTCCCCGGAGAGAATCGTGTTTAAAGGGAGCGCTTTTGCGCCCTTTTTGGTGGTTGTTGTCATATCACTGCCTCAAGTGTCCACGGCGCTTTTGCGCTCATTTGGTTGAGACAAGGATGAGTCAAAGTCGATTCGCCGTCAAATTCTTTTTTGAATCAGCGACTTACGATTTACTCTTGATACAAGATATTGTGCACCGGTTTGAACGAACGCCTATGGTGTGGGGTCACGCCAAGATTTCGCAGCGCTTCCTTGTGTTGTTTTGACGGATAGCCCGCGTTGGTTTCCCACCCATAACCCGGATGCTGTTGCGCTAAATCCACCATCACCTGATCGCGCCAGTTTTTCGCCAGGATCGAAGCAGCCGCGATCGACACCGACCGTGCATCGCCCTTCACAACGGCCTGTGACGGAATTCTCAGACCCTGCGGTATCAGGTTGCCATCAATCAGCAGAAAATCAGGTGCCGGGGTCAACGCCTCCACCGCGCGCATCATCGCCAAGTGCGACGCCCTCAGAATATTGACTTCATCAATTTCGGCGACAGAAGCATCGGCTACCGCGAACTCCGCAGTGTTTCGGATCTCAGCGTCCAGCGCAGCTCGGCGTTTTGCGGTCAGCTTTTTTGAGTCATTCAGGCCGTCAGGAAAGTGCTTCGGGTTCAGAATCACGGCGGCAGCCACAACCGGCCCGGCCAATGGGCCGCGCCCGACCTCATCCACACCGGCGATACGGATGTGGCCCATGTCCTGCAGCGCCTGCTCAAGTTCGAAGTTTGGCATTGTCATTCCCTTGGAAAACCGCGTTTCGCGTAGCACCGCAAGAAGAAAAGAGAGGGCGGCCCACACCACCCTCTCTCTCACGGCACTTCTTTGGCGCCCTTCCTGCTCAACCCAAACTACTGATAAACGACGCGGTATCCCTTCTGGCGCAGGCATGCAGGTTCATAGGCCTGCCTGACCTTATTGCCATTCCAGAAACCGACCTTGCACTCTTGCGGCAGGCTATTGGCATGTTTGTAATGTTTCTCGAGACATTTCGGCCCAAGCAGTGGATGATCCTGCGAATACCCATCATAGGTGCGCAGGCAGCGCTGGGGCAGGTCGTAACGCGCCACATGCGGCGGCAACGGGCGCACTGGCTGCGCCACATATGGTGTATGGGAATAGGTCTGTTGACGCGTCGCCCGGTCCTTTTTCTTTTCCTTGTTATAGTAATGAACACCGGCACCTATAATTGCGATGGCCGCAAGCCCCCCTAGAATGTCCTTTGCGTCGGCCGCCTTCGCCTGAGAAGCTGAAACACCGGTAATCGCAACTGCGGTTGCAATGATCAAAGCGATGAATTTCTTATGCATGATGCCTGTCCTTTCGGATGTTCGTGCGACCGTATGACGGACCGCGTGCTGATTGCCCTGAAAGTGGGGACACCTGCCCCAGACAAGCAATAACGGCCCGGTGTTATCGGATATCAGGTGCCGCAATCCCCTTGAGTTATTGAATATCGTGGCAACTCATGCGCAGGATGCGGCCTATGAAACAGATCCTCTCTTCTCTGACCTTTGCGGCCCTGTTATCGCTTGGTTCTGCTGCGACAGCGGCAGATTGTTATGCGGACTACAAAGCCAAGAAGGACAACCCGCTGCGTTTGCATTACGGCGTTATGCAGGTCACAAACTGCGACAAGGGGCAGGCCCGGGCAGAAATCGCCCAGCGCCTGAACGCATCAGGTTGGACCTTGCTTGAAGTGCAGTCCGTTTTCGGGCCGGAAGGGTTGGATCAGAGGAAAGGCAATGCCGGACAATTCTATCTCCGTTTCTGATGCACGCCGGTCGGGTGTCCGCCTGGTTGTGCTGGGCATCGCGGCCATTGTCGTCATTCTGATCACCGCTGCCGTTTTCCTGTTCTGGACCTTGCCGGACGCAAATGCGTTCAACGCTCGTGTCGAACGGCTGTTTGTCGAGGCCGATCTGACGTCACAGACCGAGATTCGCCTGCTTGAAATTCTGGCCCAATCGGGCACCGCGTTTGCTGACACCCTGTCCAGTTACCGGATGGTGATCTATGTGTTGCTGGTTTTTGCCAGCGCGATGATGATCTCGGCGTTGGTCTTTCTGGTGATGCTGGTCTTGTTGAACCGGCGCATGGCGCAGATCGAACGTACCGGCATTCAGGTGACGTCGCTGCTGATCAGTCGCGAAGAAAACACTGTTTACCTTAACAACATGGATTTCAAACTGACACCCGCCGCCATGGAAACCCTGTCGATTCTGGCGGAATCCCGGTTGGATGACGAGGTGTTGTCCGGCGCCCAGATCGAGGCCATGATTTCCGGTCGCGATGCTGCCGATTGTGACGAAGCCGCTGGCGCAACACGGATCAAACGGTTGCGCGATGCGCTTGGCAACCAGATGGTTAGCGAACTGCTGGTCAAGAATATTGCCAAGAAGGGGTACATGCTGTCGATCGAGAAGGACGTCATTCAAATGGTCTGATGTTTTGACGCGTCGCTCGCACCCGGTAAATTCCCGTTGCAGCCTCTTGGAATGTCAGATGGAAAACCCCATTCTAAACAAACCCCAGGCAGAGGAGGTCGCTTATGAACGTCCACGCCGCGCCACAGATGAATGGATATGGAATCTCGGTTGAGTCGCTGGATGGCAGGATTGCCATTTACCGGAACGACATTCTTTTGGCTGAAAGCACAAACGCAAAGGTGATGTATGAAACGCGTTTGCCGCCAACGATTTACGTTCCCCGCGCAGATGTTTGTGTGGATCTGAGCGAAGAAACAGACCTGCAAACATTCTGCCCGTTCAAAGGCACCGCTACTTACCACGACATCCAATTGGCCTCGGGGCCTCTGACCAATTCCGTCTGGGCTTATGAACAAGCCCTGCCGGAAAGCGCGGATATCCGGGGATGTATCGGGTTTGTGTCCGGCGCCTACACCCGGATTGACCTGGGCGACAATCGCCTGCGCGAGCCGGACGACGGCAATATCAGCGGACCTCTGATCGACTGGCTGATGCGCGGTGCTTCGGCCGCGACTACGCCCGAAAGCTTTACCAAGGCATTGGCCGAGAAGATGCTGGAGCACGGCATCGCCATCCAGCGGCTGAGCATTCTGGCATGGTCCTTGCACCCCCTGATCGCGGGCAAACACTATATCTGGGAAAAGGATCAGGACGAGATTCTGACCCGCGCCCCGACCTACGAAATCTATGATCACCCGGCTTTCATCAACAGCCCGTTGCGCCATGTCTCGAACGGGTTAGGCGGCGTACGGCAAAGGCTGAACGACGATAACCCGCATAACAGCTTCCCGATCATGGAGGAGTTGCGGGCCAAGGGTGCCACCGACTATGTCGCGATGCCGTTGCCCTTCTCTGACGGGCGGACCAACGTTCTGACGCTGACCTGTGACCACCCCAACGGCTTCACCACCGAGAATCTGGGCCTTGTGTTCGAATGCTCCTCGGTGCTCGCCCGCTTTTACGAAGTGTTCATGCAACGCGAGAATGCGCAGGTTTTGCTGGAAACATATGTTGGAAAACGCTCTGGCGCACGCGTTCTGGGGGGCGAGATCCGGCGCGGTGACGGGGATGAGATCGACGCGGCAATCATGTTCTGTGACCTCCGCAACTCGACGAGCCTCGAAGAGAAACTGGGTCGGGGCACGTATATCTGTGTTTTGAACGAGTTCTTTGAAACCGTCTCGGGTATCGTTCACGAGAACGAAGGCGAAGTTTTGAAATTCATTGGTGACGCTGTTCTGGCGGTATTCCCGGCAACCGATGAAAACGCCAGCGCGGCCCGTGCCAACGCACAGCGCTCGGCAATCAATATCGTCGAAACATTGGGTGAGTTGCGCAAAGCAGGTACCGGCTTACATTGCGACTGTTCGATTGGCGTGGCTTATGGGCGCGTCACTTATGGCAATGTGGGCTCTCGTGAACGTCTTGATTTTACGGTTATTGGACAAGCGGCCAACATAGCCGCGCGGTTGGGCGAATATGGGAAAACCGAAGGGCATCGCATAGTCGTTTCCGAAGATATCGAGCCTGCCTGTTCCAACGCCTTGCCATTGGGCGCGGTCAACCTGCACAACGTGTCTCGACCCGTTGTATGCTACGCTTTGCACACCACGGCCGACGAGATTTTGAACGGTTAACATGTGGTTTGTGCAGGTTAAACGAGAGACGTCGGATACTTGATTGCGGCCCGGGCTTTTGCCCCGCGTCTTCTGATCACACAGCCCCAAGCAAGATCAAAGCGGTCTGCGCTGGCGAGATCGTACTCTGAAGACCCGCGATTTGACTTCTGGCCAGATAGGTGTCGGTCAGTTTCTCAACTGCTTTCTGGTCCGAAAACTGTGCCAGATCATCCGATCCAGTCAGATGGAATAGCCGGCTTTTGAACTCGACCAATTGTTTGTCGATATCCAGTTGGGCGAATGACTGTGGCAGCCCAAGCGCCGTTTCCATCATTTTGCGCAGTGGTGGCAATCCCATAAGATCGAACCATTTCGTATCTGTACTGCTTCCGCTTTTCGCCAGATCAGACAGCTCGCGCTGGGCATAGAGCGAAATGCGCATCGTCTCATCCGACTGTCCGACCGCAACCTCAAACCGCGCAGACAGATTGGCCTGGGCTATCTTTTCCATATTGGTAACCAGCACCGTTTTTCGAACAGCCCCCGGGCCAAACCCGAAAGCATCCGAAAATTCCCGGTACCGTTTATCCGCCAAACGATTGGACAAAGCGTCCTCCGCCTGTGTTCCATCCTCCAGAATTTTCCGGATAAAGAACCGGTTGTCCACATCCGCCTCCAACCCAAAGGCACCCAAAGCGACCTGCAACAATCTGCGGTTCGAAACCAACTGTTCGGCGGTCTTCACTTTCCCAATGTTGTCCAGGAAATACTTCGTCTCCCTCTCATTCACTGCCGAAGACGAGAAACTTTGAAACTGACCTTGATAAGTACGTTGCAGAAACCGCCAGCCGACGATCCCGCCAGTGGGGATGACCGGTTGAAAGCTCATTGCTGATAAGCCATCAACCGTTCTTCGCGCGGAAGAAGCGAGCGAAGTGACTTGAGGCATTTATAGTATTGCTCGGCCACCAGCGCGTCTGTTGCCTCAGACAACACACGGCGGCTGTCTGTATCTGTTAAAACCTGGCTCAGCTCTTCCACGCTGCGCAACAGGTGTTGACGTGCCCGAACCGGATCCATGTCTCCGGACAGAACAAGCTGTGCGGCATAGCAGACACGGCGCACCGGAGTATTTACTTCATCCGGATGTATCGCATCGCGCAGCCGCAGGACATTGGCCTGCGGCGTCATGATCGAAAACCGGCCACGGCGGTCGCCGTTTTCAATCACAACACCATTGATCAACACCCTTTCCTTCGGGGCGAGTTTCAGAACCAGCCCGCTCATCACGTTGCGCTCATCTGGCGCAATCCGCGCAAAATCGCCGTGTTTATTTCAAGCAATGGTTCGATGGATGCGCCGTCCGCTAAAATGCGGCTGCTGTGCAGTTCCGTAAACTCGGCAAGGTAGAAGATCCTGGCGCGAATATCGTTTGGCAACGCGTTTGCCGAATCCGCGACACCTGTTGCCATCACGCCCCATAACCGGCGGTTCTCGTGAACGGCTTGAACAAACGCTGAGAAATCCGTTGCCTTGCGTGCGGTAGCCGCCTTGAGACGCCGCGTAATCCTGGAAATTGCCTCATATTCAGTGTCACGGGGCGTTCGCGTCGGCGCGGCGGCTTGCGCATAAGTGTATTGAGCGAGGGTTTGCGGGGTCACTTGAATTCCTTCCAAAAAGCCGTCGTCAGGTGGTCACGACCGGGGTGCGATAATCGCGCCCCGGACCGCGTTGCGTATTAGCGGAACAGCGACAGGATCGACTGCGGAGCCTGGTTGGCAATCGAGAGCGACTGTGTTGCCAGCTGCTGCTGTACCTGAAGGGCCTGCAAACGCGCCGAGGTTTCTTCCATGTCAGCGTCGACCAGCGCGCCGATACCGGATTTGAACGAGTCAGAGAGATTCGAAATGAACTCTTTCTGGGTCTCGATACGCCCCTGCGCCGAGCCAAAGGCGGCCGAAGCATCAATCGACGTATCGATAAGCGATTCGACGGCCGCCAACGCAGCGGTTGCCCCCGCACCTGTCGACACATCAATACCTGCCAGCGCGCCCAAACCACCGGCACCCGCATTCACGAACTGAGCCGAGAACGAAATGTCAGATCCTGTGCCGTTTGTAACCGACAACGTACCCGCAGTTCCGGAGTCGTAATCGACGGTCAGACCGGTAATTCCAAGCTCTTCGATCTTCGATTTCAATCCGACGGCAACAAGGTCACCGGTCGTTGTCGCGGCAGCATCTTCCGCAGAAACGGTATAGGACACAACCTGATCGTTAATGGCGACGACAACCTTATCTCCGGCAGCGAAAGCGCCACTGGATTCATCGGTAACCAACGCCGTCGCAGCCGTTGCACCATTGTCAATGGTTGCCCCCACGCGGTCGTTGCCGGTCGATGCACCGGTAGAGCCGTCGAAAACCTGTTTGGTGACATACCCACCGGTCGACAGGTTCTGCCCCGAGACCGAGATTGACGACGCAGTCACCGCCCCGGTGTTGTCACGATCCAGCGATGCAAGGATCGAGGCAGAGCCGGTCGAGCCGTCAACAAGGTTCAGACCGTTGAACTGGGCAGCGCTGACAACCGATGCGATCTGATCCTTCAGTGCGGTCACATCGTCATTGATCTTACCGCGATCAACGTTGTCTTCCTGCGCCGCGACGATCTTGCTTTTCATCTGAGTCAACAGGTCGGTGACGGTTTCAGACGCATTTCGCGCAACAGCTACTGTCGATTCGCCCAGCGCGAGGCTGTCTTTGATCGCGTTGAAGCCCTTGACGTCGGATTCCATCACTTTCGAGATCGCCCAAACCGCCGAGTTGTCCTTGGCTGTCGCGACGTCCTTACCGGTCGAAATCGCGTTCTGGGTCATTGCCAGGTTCTTGTTGACCGACTTGAGAGTTTGCAGCGCAACCATCGCGCCATTGTTTGTCAGAATGCTGGACATAGCTTTTATCCTTTTGCCTTCGGGCCATTTTCGCCCATGTTCACCCCACAGTATCTGCGGGCATTGGTGTCTTTCTGACTTGTGCGACGCGCCGCGTGGCTGTTCGCGCCACCTGATGCTTCCAGGTGCAGCATCACTTTTGAGCCCGATCCCCTAACGGAGTGCTAAAACGCCCGAACCAGAAGTTTCAGATTTGAATCAAACCCAGGCCTATGCGCGCTTTTCCAGCTTTGCCGTGTTACGAACGGGAAATTCACTTCGTTGCCCATCCGCGCCGTAAGTGCTGAATTCCTGCCGAACCCGCCGCAGTTCGGCCATGCGGCTGGCCACGGCCCGAATCCCGTCGGCGGCACTGTTCAGCAATGCCTGATTGCGTTCGACTTTCTGCTGCACCCGCATGAGTGCATCGCTGTTCAGCACCTGAAGGTCGTTGATCGCGCCAATCAGTTTTTCTTTTTCCGGCACCATATGCGTCAGACGATCCAGATCACCCTGGACAAGCGCCGCACGCTCCAGATCCAAAACTTCTTCCAGAGATTTGATCAGTGCCATGTCGGCCTCAGACGTCATCGGTTTTCTCCATCAAAGATTTCAGCAGAATTTCTGATAAGCCCACTCCGCCAGCCCGGGCCAGTTGCCGGGCCTGATGCTGAACTAGAAACGAAGAGAACTGGTCTTCACCGGCCCCGCCACCGAAGGACTGGCGCGTTTTGCCCAATCCGGCGGACTTCATCATTTCGCTGAGGAATGCGGCCTCCAACTCGATGGCTGCGCTTTTTAGTCGGGTCTGGGTCAAGGGCGTTTGAACCGCCTGGGGAAATGTCGAAACCTGCATGGTATTCTCCGAAAATGCTTCGAACTTTCTCGATCAAAGGTGAAAGCGGTTAAAATAAACGTAACTTCCTGCGGGCAGAGTTCTGATCAGTCACACGGAGCCAGAGCAAAATGCCCAACCCACTAACGCTGGCGACCGCAGCGCCAACAGCAACTGCGAAACCCAATTCGCCCGCAAAAGAACCGGGTCGTGCTGCCGGGGTGGGCAGTTTCGAGGACATCCTTGAACAGGGAAACGAAACAAGTCCCGCCACTGACAATACGGTTTTGGACGCTTCTATCGAAACCACCGACGAAACTGCCGAGATTGAGGTGGAGGCCATTCTGCCAAACACGGCTGAGGCATGTGTCGTGGCGATTTCACCTCGGGCACCAGAGTTGGCAGATAACATTTCACCGCAGACCGAAATTGTCGGAACGTTTGAAACGCCTACGGCGAATACGGTGCATCCCGCGCCGTTTATACCTGCTAGGGCGGATATCCCCGCAACGGGCACGACAGAACCGGAACAAACCGTTGCGTCAACGGGTTTACCCCGTCAGACCGACATTCAACCCTTTGTGCACGGACAACCAACCGAAAGGCAGGTTCACGCCGCTTCGACCCAGGTCGTGCCTGCCCAAAAACCCACAGAGGCTTTGCCTGTTTTGGGCCAGCCACCCCAATCTAAGGACCAGACAACCGGGGTGAAAACCGAACCGCTCCTTGAAAGCACAAAGGCGGCGCCCGAGACAGCAGAAATCGCTGCCACGCCCAAGCCGACAAATCCAAACCGCGCGACACCGGTTGCGCAGCTTCAACTGATCCTCAACTCAATCGAAGCGGAACAGGCGACACCGGCGCAGGAGGTTGACGCGGGGTCCATCGCCTTAAACGAACCCGTTCAGCAAGCCCCCCGCGAGGTGGCACAACACACGGCGATGCCCTCTCCGTCCGCCCGTGCTGAAATTGCTCGTGCTATAGCCGGGCAATTGGCGGCAACGATTCAGACCCGACCGGGAACCGGCATCATGGAAATCTCGCTAAGCCCCGAAGAACTGGGGCGTGTATCCATTGTGCTGAACGGTAGGGATGACGGGCTCCAGATGACAATCGCAACCGAACGCCCGGACACGATGGAACTTTTGCGCCGCCACCTGTCCGTTCTTACGGAGGAGTTTCAGAAACTGGGCTATGGAAACCTGAGCATTGATCTGGGGACTCCGTCGGATTCAGGTGCACGGGATCAGTGGACAGATGAATTCGACGCTCAGGCCGCGCCGGAATCCGAACCGGTTCAGAACGTACACCTCGCTCAAGCCTCGCCGCTTCCACAAACTCCTGCTCCGGTCAGGGGCATCGATATGAGATATTGAAAAATGATCACACCCGTCACCGCCACACAGGCTGCCACCTCTCAGCAAACTGCCGGTCCGTCCCGGAGTTCTGCGATCACCTCGGATTTCGAAACGTTTCTGCTGATGCTGACCGCGCAGGCCCAGAATCAGGACCCGCTGGAGCCGATGGATTCAACCGAATACGCATCGCAACTTGCGCAATTTTCGATGGTTGAACAACAGGTTCAAACCAATGACCTGCTTTCCGCCCTGACCAGCACGCTTGGCAGTGTCAATCTGAACGACCTTGCAAGCTGGGTCGGAATGGACGTCCGATCTGCCTCGGGTTTCCATTTCAACGGCCAGCCGGTGACCCTGTTCTCGAACGCGGATTCTGACGCGGACGCAACCAGACTGGTGATCCGTGATCATGAAGGCACAGTCGTCGACACGGTTTCTGTTCCCACAACAGCGACGGAGTTTGCTTGGGCAGGTGTGAGTTCCTCAGGCGATCCGATGGCTACTGGCAACTACACCGCGACGCTGGAAAGCTACAAGAATGACCGGCTGATTTCCGAGAAACCGGTCGCTGCCTATAACCGCGTTGTCGAAGCGCAGGTGGGAGAGGATGCTGTTCTGCTGACCCTGCAAGGTGGTCAAGTGATTTCCGCAGATCTGGTCACTGCGGTCCGAACGGGCGCTTGATCTGTCAGGCAGTACGGGCCAAAGGTTGGCAACTCGACTCGCCAGAAGAAGTGAAAAGACCTCTGCCCGACCTGCCTGCCCCCCCTCATGATCTGGTTGAACACCTCAGCACTATGGGGTTGGTCAACATGTACGCGCAGTTCGAAATCCTGTATGGTGGTCGGACCAACAGGGTGTGGAAAGTGCTGGGGGACAACGGCGACAAAGTACTGAAGCTCTACAGCCCGACCTTACGCAACCCCCTGTTTCGAAATGATGCAAAGCTGGAAGCCCTCTGCCTCAAGGCGCTTGGTCCGACCGGATTTGTACCAAGGCTTCGCGCCGCAGGACAGCACAGGAACGCGCATTGGGTGTTTTACGACCACGCACCCGGAACACCTTGGCGGAATGGGTCGGACAAGGTTGGTGAACTGCTGCGCAGGTTGCACTCGCTGCCCAACACCATTCCAGCGCCCGCCGGGTGTAACGGCAGCGCGGACCTGATGGCCCATGGGCACAGAGTTCTGCAAGGGTGCAGGTCAGATACCCGAAACGAACTGGCAAAACTGCAACCTTCGATATCCGTCCCCCCCACGACCAAGACTTGCCTGATCCATGGCGACCCGGTCGCTGGAAATATTCTGGTCGCGTCCCGCGGCCTGACCTTGATCGACTGGCAATGCCCGGCCTTTGGCGACCCGTGCGAAGACCTTGCGCTGTTTCTGTCCCCGGCAATGCAAAGGTTGTACCGGGGCTCACCATTGTCGGACGCGGAAGAAGTTCAGTTTCTGTCCGCCTATCGCAGACCCGAGATTGTTGCCCGTTATCAACGGCTCAAGCCATGGTATGCTTGGCGCATGGCCGCTTATTGCCTGTGGCGCGCAGAAAACGGTGCACCCGACTATTCCGAAGGGTTGAAACTGGAAATCGAAATCCTGAAACCAATTGAGTTTACCTGAGGTCGGAAAGCGCAAAGAGGGCGTATGCCGGTGGCATCAATGCGCGACGCCAGCGGCCCATCGGAAACCGTTCAGGAGTTTGCCTCATCGGGGCTGGCAAGTGGGCCTCTTTGCCCAATGCCAGCCGCGCCAATGCGCGCCCGCTGTAAGTCCCCATAGCGACGCCGTTGCCATGATACGCAAATCCGGCAAACATGCCTGGCTGCTTGGGCACGGCACCGACATAAGGCATCAGGCTTCGCGAAAGGCACACCATCCCCGACCAGATATGAGTCGCCTCAACCGCTGCCCAGGCCGGGAACATGCGTTTGAAATCCTGTTGAACCTTTGCCCGGATCGCGGCCTCGGACCGGGGCGACGACAACAAGCCGCCTCTCATTCCGAACAAAAAGCGCCCATCCGGCATCAGGCGAAAATAGTGCAGAAGATTGCGCGTGTCGTAACATATCTGGTCCGAGTTCCAGCCCTGCGCCAATAGTTCTGCCTGGCTAAGTGGGCGTGTTACCATAACCGTCGATTGCGCAGGCAAATAGCGTCCGGACATCCAATCGGGGATGTCTTCGCTGGAATACCCGTTGGTACAAATCAGCACGACCTGTGCGTTAACCTGCCCCGCGCTTGTTTGCAGCCTGAAGCCGGACGTCGTTTTTTCAATGTTCAGAACGGGGCTGTTCTGGAAGAAATTCGCTCCCGAAGCTGCCGCAGCGCTTGCCAGCCCGAACAGGTATTTCCGGGGATTGAGCCCGAAGCCAACCGGCAGAGTATACCCACCAAAAAATGCACCACCCATACCGAGCGCTGGTAATTCAGCGGCTTGGTGCAGAATGCCGGTCTCGTCCGCGTATCGGCGCAGGACATCCATCGCATGCCGCGAATGGGCCAGTTGAGTCTCACCGTTGGAATGCGTATCGGCGTCAATCCGATGCCGCGCCAGCAGATCGGCAACAAGCTGGACCGCATCCTGTTCAGCCGTCTCATAGGCTTGCGCCGCTTCGCGGCCATAGCGGCGCACCATAGACTTTTGCCCAAGCTTCGATCCGCCAAGACAGCAGAAACCGCCATTGCGACCTGATGCGCCCCACCCCGGCGGGCCTGCCTCGAACACAGCTACCGAGGTCGCGTTTTCGGCCAGATGCAAAGCCGCTGAGACCCCTGTAAAGCCGCCACCGACGATGGCAACATCAACGTTCAGATCGCCCTGAAGCTCTGGCCAGTTCGGGTTTGCAATGGTTTCGTCCCACCAGCAACCACCACGAGGACCTGCGCCATAGGTGTATTCGGGAAATATCCGTTTCATTCGGTGCGCGCAGCGGCCTGCTCGTCCTGCCGTTGGCGCATCATCGCGCGTTTGGTCACAAGTGAGGCCGTGATCACCCCAACCGTCACGACCGCGATCATAATCGTCGACAGCGCGTTTATCTCGGGGCTGACGCCCAGCCGCACGGCCGAAAAGATCTTGATCGGCAGGGTCGTCGCCGACGGGCCCGATGTGAACGACGCTATAACCAGATCATCCAGCGACAATGTGAAAGCCAGCAGCCAGCCCGAGATTACCGCGGGCGCGATAATCGGTAGGGTGACCAGACCAAAGGCCTGCGCGGGTGAACAACCCAGATCCAGAGCGGCTTCTTCCAGCGATTTGTCGAATGTCACAAGCCGTGACGAGACGACAACCGACACAAAACACATCGAAAATGTTGTGTGAGCCAGAACGATGGTCAGGATACCCCGGTCCAGCCCGATCCCGATAAAGAGCAACAGCAGCGACAGGCCGGTGATCACCTCGGGCATCACAAGCGGTGCGTAGATCATGCCGGAAAACAGTGTCCGACCAAAGAACCGCTTGCCCCTGACAAGCACATAAGCGGCCGCAGTCCCCAGAATGGTTGCCAATGTCGAAGAAAACACCGCAACCCGGACCGTGACCCATGCGGCATCCAGAAATGCCTCGTTCTGAACCAGTTCGCCATACCATTTGGTCGAAAACCCGGCCCAAACCGTGACCAGCTTGCTTTCGTTAAAGCTGAAGATGATCAGGATGATCATCGGAATATACAGGAACGCAAAACCCAGCGTCAGCGAAACCGTATTGAACCAGCTTAATCTGTTCATCCGTCAGCCTCCGCCTGTTTCTGCTGGTTGCGCTGGAACAGCACGATGGGAACGACCAGAATAAGCAACAGCACGATCGCGACAGCACTTGCCACGGGCCAGTCTCGGTTCGAGAAAAACTCTTCCCACAACACCTTGCCGATCATCAGCGTACCGGACCCTCCCAGTAGTGACGGGATCACAAACTCGCCGATCACGGGGATCATCACCAGAAAACAACCTGCGATGATGCCCGGTCTGGACAGTGGAACGGTGACCAGCCAGAAGGCTTGTGCCCTCGAGCAGCCCAAATCCTCGGCCGCCTCGATCAGCGAACCATCCATACGTTCCAATGACGAATAAATCGGTAGGATCATGAACGGGAGATAGGTGTAAACAATACCGATATAGACGGCAGTCGAGGTGTTCAGGATCGTCAAAGGCGTCGAAATGATACCCGTCCACAGAAGCAGTTGATTAAGGTACCCTTCATTCGACAGAATGCCCATCCAAGCATAAACCCGGATCAGGAATGACGTCCAGAAAGGCAGGATCACCAGCATCATCAGCGTTGGGCGCCATTCCTCGGGCGCACGGGCCATGCCATAGGCGATGGGGTAACCAACCAGCAAAGTCAGGAAGGTTGAGATCAAAGCGATCTTGACGCTGGACAGATACGCTTTCCAGTACAGGTCGTCCTCGGTCAGCCAGATGAAGTTTTCAAGATCAAGCTGGCTGAAGAACTCTTTGATCCCCGACCAACCAGCTGAAAAATCCAGTGTCGGTGTATAGGGCGGGATCGCAAGCGCGGTATCCGACAGCGAAATCTTCAGAACGATGAAGAATGGCACCATGAACAGCGCCAACAGCCAGACATAAGGTATGGCGATCAGAACAGCACGGCGCATCAGTCGACCAGCAGAACCGCAGCGGTGGCCGTCCAGGACAGCCAGACCGGGTCTTCCCAGGTGAATGAACGGCGCGAGATGCGGCGGGTATTGGCCGTCTGCGCCTTGATGATTGTGCCGTTTGCAAGTTCAACGTGATAAGTGGACAGATTGCCCAGATACGCGATGTCATGAACCTTGCCTTGCACCGCATTCACTGCATCCGCCGGACGCTCAGCCGAGATTGTCACTTTTTCCGGGCGGATCGCCAGATGGCACAACTGACTGTTTTCAAAGTTCTTCGCTGACGCTGCGGTCAGCGGCGCTTGCCCTTCAGCCCAGTCTACCTGATAGGTATCCTCTCCGACAGATGTCGCGCGCCCTTCTATGATGTTCACGTCCCCGATGAAATCAGCGACATAGACCGAGGCAGGATTTTCGTAAATCCGGTCCGGAGTGGCAACCTGCATAAGCTGACCCTGATCCATCACCGCCACACGGCTGGCGACTGTCATGGCCTCTTCCTGATCGTGCGTAACGATCACGAATGTGGTGCCGGTTTTTTCCTGAATATCCATCAGTTCGAATTGGGTATCCTGGCGCAATTTCTTGTCCAGTGCGCCCAGCGGTTCATCCAGCAGCAAAAGCTTGGGTGCCTTGGCAAGCGAGCGCGCCAGCGCCACACGCTGCCTCTGCCCACCCGAAATCTGATGCGGTTTACGGCGGGCGAACTGTTCAAGCCGGGTCAGGCGCAGCATTTCTTCGACCCGGTCTTCCAGATCATGTTTGGGCATTCTGTCCCGGCGCAGGCCAAAGGCGATGTTTTCCCAGACGCTAAGATGCGGAAAAAGGGCATAGGACTGGAACATCATGTTTACGGCACGCTTATTGGGCGGGATTGGGTCGATATCCTTCCCTCCAAGCAGGATTTGGCCTTCGGTCGGTGTTTCGAACCCGGCCAGCATCCGCATCATCGTCGTTTTGCCACATCCAGACGGACCAAGCAGGGCAAAGAACTCTCGCTCGAAGATATCCAGAGACAGGTTGTCGATGGCAGTAAATTCACCAAAACGCTTGGTCACGTTTCGGAACTGGATCAAGGGTTTCGCCTGCGGGTCATCCCATGGCGCAAAGACGTCAGAATTCACTACGGCCCTCGTTCGAATAGCTGAAAAGAGAGGCAAGGCGGCGGCGCCGCCCTGCCGGTGCAATTCGGATCAGGTGCCCGATTTGACCTTGGTCCACAGACGCGTCACGACCCGCTGCGTTTTCGCCGGATAAGGTGTCGTGATGTACAGGTTCTGCATCGTGGCATCATCCGGGTAGATGGCCGGATCGCCGATCACGTCCTCTTCCAGAAATTCCTGAGACGCTTTGTTGCCGTTGGCGTAATACACATAGTTCGATGCCGCCGCCATGTTGTTGGCGTCCAGAATGAAGTTAAGGAACGTGTGTGCGCCTTCGGGATTTGGAGCATCGACAGGAATTGCCATCTGGTCGAACCACATCAGTGACCCTTCGGCGAAGGGGTGATACTCGATCTCCACCCCGTTATCTGCCTCTGCGGCACGGTCGCGTGCCTGAAGGATGTCACCCGACCAGCCAACAGCAACGCAGATGTCGCCATTTGCCAGCGCATTGATATATTCCGAGCTGTGGAATTTCTGGATATGCGGGCGGACTGCTGTCAGAACCGCTTCGGTCTTGCCGATCACGTCCGCGTCGTGGCTGTCAGGGTTTTCTCCAAGGTATTGCAGCACCATGGGAATGATCTCGGCCGGGGCATCCAGGAAATGCACACCGCAAGTGGCCAGCTTTTCCATGTTCTCGGGTTTCAGGACCAAGTCCATGCTGTTCAGGGCAATGTCGTCGCCCAGAACCTCTTTGACCTTACCGACATTCACGCCGATCCCGGTTGTTCCCCACATATAGTTGATCGAATACGCGTTGTCCGGGTCATAACCGGCAGTTCGCTCTTCGATTACATCCCAAAGGTTTCCGGCGTTCGAAAGCTTGCTTTGGTCCAGCTGCTGAAACGCGCCGGCCTGGATCTGGCGCTGAAGGAATGTACCTGACGGTACAACCACATCATAGCCCGAGCCACCGGCCAGCATCTTGGTTTCCAGAACCTCGTTGCTGTCGAACACGTCATAGATCAGGGTCAGACCTGTTTCTGCTTCGAACTTGCTCAGCAGTTCTTCGTCGATGTAGTCGGACCAGTTGTAAACACGCACCTCTTCGGCAAATGCCGCCGAAGTCCCCAATGCGATGACCGCTGTCATGGTCAGCGTTTTGATTGTCATATTCTTCTCCCTGCAAGTGTACGGGTATTTTCCCGTTTTTTTGGATTTGATCAAGTTTTGCGTTTTCCCTCGATCCAGCGTATGGTTTCACGTGGCCAGTCACCTGACAAGTCAGGCTTAGTCGAAATAGGAAGAACCAATTGGATTTGATCAAAAATAAGGCATATGCGCCGTCGACCGAAGGGGGCAAACAACCCGCGCATGAGCAGGTTTACCAAACACTCAGATCACAGATTCTGTTCGGTGAACTGGTCCCAGGTCAGCCCGTCACAATCCAGGGTCTGACTGATTCGCTGGGTGTTGGGATGACTCCGGTCCGCGAAGCGATTCGCCGGTTGATCTCGGATGGAGGGTTGGTTTTCCAGGGCAATCGGCGCGTCAGTGTACCGTTGCTGAACTCCAACGATATTGAAGAGATGATCTTCGCCAGAATTTCAATAGAATCAGAGCTTTCCAGACGTGCAACCGCCAACCTGAAAACGCAGGACATTGATCACTTGGAACGCCTGGACAGGCATTTGGATCGCATGATCGCCGATGGAGATGTCGGTGGCTATCTGCGTTTGAACCAGGCTTTTCACGAAACGCTGTATTCTTACGCAAACGCGCCGATCCTCAGTGACCTGGCTGAAAGACTTTGGTTGCGGTTTGGCCCCTCATTGCGTGTTGTCTGCGGGCGCTTCGGCACACAGAGCCTTCCGGATCGGCACAAGGACATTATTGCCGCATTGCGCGTCGGTGACGCTGAAATGACCGCAAAGGCAACCGCCCAGGACATCGAACAAGGCATGGACCTGATGGCGGAAGCATTGACGTCCGTCTGATTCAGCCTGATTCGATTGACACGAAAAAATTTGATCATATTGTGTTCGCCAACTGCGTTCTTGAAGGAGATTCTCCGATGTCTACCATCACCAACCATATGCCGACCGCCGAATTGCAGGCGCTGGATGCGGCGCATCACATTCACCCCTTCTCGGCCAATGGTGCGCTGGGGAAGGAAGGAGCGCGCGTGATCACACGTGCCACTGGCGTTTATCTGACTGACAGCGAAGGCGAAGAAATTCTGGACGCGATGGCGGGCCTGTGGTGCGTCAATATCGGGTACGGGCGTGATGAGCTGGCTGATGTTGCCGCGCGCCAGATGCGCGAGCTGCCCTATTACAACACCTTCTTCAAAACGACCCACGTCCCGGCGATTGCTTTGGCTGCCAAGATTGCCGAACTGGCTCCGGGCGACCTGAACCATGTCTTTTTCGCAGCAGGCGGGTCCGAGGCAAACGATACCAATATCCGCCTCGTGCGCACCTACTGGGCCCAGAAGGGCCAGCCTGACAAGAACATTATCATCAGCCGAAAGAACGCCTATCACGGCTCATCCGTGGGCTCGGCCTCGCTGGGTGGTATGGCCGGGATGCACGCACAGGGTGGCATTCCGATCCCGAACATCCACCACATCAACCAACCCAACTGGTGGGCCGAAGGCGGCGACATGTCGCCCGAAGAATTCGGTCTGGCCCGCGCGCGCGAGCTGGAAGAGGCGATTGAGGAGTTGGGCGAAGACCGGGTAGCCGCCTTTATCGCCGAGCCGGTTCAGGGTGCAGGCGGTGTGATTGTCGCGCCCGATACATACTGGCCGGAAATTCAGCGTATCTGCGACAAGTACGATATCTTGCTGATAGCTGACGAGGTCATCTGCGGATTTGGCCGGACAGGCAACTGGTTCGGCTCTGAAACCGTTGGCATCAAACCGCATATCATGACCATCGCCAAGGGCCTTAGCTCGGGCTATGCGCCCATCGGCGGGTCCATCGTGAACGACGAAATCGCCGAAGTAATCGGCGGTACCGAATTCAACCATGGCTATACCTATTCCGGCCACCCGGTCGCGGCTGCCGTGGCATTGGAGAACCTGCGCATCCTCGAAGAAGAGAAGATCGTTGAGCATGTGCGCGACGTTGCCGCCCCCTATCTGAAAGAGAAATGGGAAGCACTGGCAGATCATCCGCTGGTGGGTGAGGCTAAGATCGTTGGCATGATGGCATCTATCGCGCTGACCCCGGACAAAGCAAACCGCGCCAAATTCGCATCCGAACCCGGCACGGTCGGCTATATCTGCCGTGATCGGTGCTTTGCCAATAACCTGATCATGCGCCATGTCGGCGACCGGATGATCATCTCACCCCCGCTGATCCTGACGCCTGCGGATATCGACGAGATGTTCGTGCGGATCTACAAGTCGCTGGACGAAGCACAGGCCGAGATCATTGCGCAGGGGCTGATGAAAGCCGCATCCTAACTCAGCGATTTATGCATCTTAAAAGGCGGTCCATATGGGCCGCCTTTTTTTGTCATCGCAACCGCTCCAGCAGGTTTGGCGTGGGGTATCCGTCCGGGACCAACCCTTGCGCCAGTTGATACGCTCGAACCGCGTTGATAGTATTTGGCCCAGTGCGCCCGTCGACACCCTTTGTGTCAAAGCCCGCATCCGTCAGACGTGTCTGAAGTTCCTTTTTCTCGGCAAAGCTCAGCACCCGATCGCCGCGCGGCCAGTCAGATTGAAACGGTGCGCCCCCCGCAAGCCGGTCGGACAGATACCCGATGCCGATCACATAGGCATCGGCCCCGTTATACGCCTCGATCACGTTGAAATTGTCAAAAATCATCAGCGCGACGCCCTGACTTCCAGCCGGAAGCAGGATCGCGGCCTTCCCATGATCCGGCACGACAGTGCCATCCCGCGCCACGACACCCCTTGCAGCCCATTCGGACGGCATCAGCGTAAAATCACGACGGGCTGAGGCGTAATCGAAATCCGTGGGCAGACGCACCTCCACGCCCCACGGCTGACCCTTCGTCCAACCATGCCGCGCCAGATAAGACGCCGCCGAAGCCAGCGCATCCGTCGGGTCATCCGACCAGATGTCGCGCCTGCCATCACCGTCGAAGTCTACCGCGTGATCCAGATATGACGTGGGCATGAATTGCGTATGCCCCATTGCGCCCGCCCAACTGCCAAGCATGTTGCCGGCACTGATATCACCAGCCTGCACAATCCGCAGGGCAGCGACCAACTGCGTTTCAAAGAATTGTGCCCGCCGCGCATCAAAGGCTAGCGTCGCCAATGAACGAAGCGTTGGACTGCTGCCGCGATAAGACCCGAAAGAGGTTTCAAGTCCCCAGATGGCTGTGACCACCTCTTTTTCAACGCCGTATTCAGCCTCGATCCGGTTCAACACCTGCCGATGCCGCTGCAGGGCGGCGCGCCCATTCGACAGGCGCGTTTCCGAAACTGCGGTCTCAAGATACTCCCAGATGGGTTTCGAAAACTCCGCCTGATTGCGATCCCGTTCCAGGACATCTGCGTCATAGCTCATGCCCGAAAACACCTGAGTCAGTGTTCCCTGCGAAATGCCCTGCCGCCGCGCGCGGCCCTGAAACGCGCCAAGCCAGGTCTGAAACCGTGCCGTTGTCGCAGAAGCCACGGGCAAGGCCTCAGTCAACGGGCGCGGGACCGGACGGATCGAAACGGTCACATCCGCCGAAGCCAGTTGCAACGCATCGCGCGATATCCCGCTGTCTGCCCATCTGGTGTTCTCTGTTGTTTCCGCCTGCACTATGGATGCCCACAATGCGACGGTCATGACGCCGCCTACGCATTTTCGCATTCCGTTTTTCCTGATTACTGCTCGGCCACAGGGTAGCGCAAAATCGGAAATTCACAAAGAGCTCAGACGTTCGCCTCACGCTCCTGCGCGGCACGCTCTGCCCGAATGCGTTCCAATGCTTCGCGCAGCAGGGGCACGCGGTTCGGCCTGAAACTTTGTTCCGTCACTGACATGTCCTGCAAGCGATCCAACCGGAAAACGCGAAAATCCTGTCGCAGGTGGCACCAGCCCAACAACACGTTCGAGTGATCCAGATAGACGATGCTCAACGGGTTGACGCGCCTGTGCGTAGCATCGCCTTTCGCGTCCGTATAGAAAAACTCAACCGCGCGCTCATCCCACGTCGCCTGCCGCAGAGTGGCCACGTCAATCGTGGGTTCAGGCGGGCGGTTGAACCGCGTAGCAGCCAGAACCGCATGGCTGAGCCGGTGGGACTGGCGTTGCGGCAAGCGTCCCTGAAGTTTCCGCAGGGCCGTGCCCGCTGCGCCCGACAAAGCCGGATCGCCAATCACCTGAACTTCGCGCAGGCCCAGAACCAACGCTTCAAGCTCATCATCAGTGAACCCCAATGGGGGCAGGGTTGCGTCCTCGATCAGCGTAAAGCCAAACCCCGCTTCGCCATCGATCACGGCACCCAGTCCGCGCAATGCATCAATATCCCGATGAATTGTTCGGGCCGAAACACCCAAATCCTGCGCCAACTGTTCGGATGTTCTGGGCGAAGGGCCAGAACGCAGGGCTTGCATCAGTTGGAACAAACGGGCGGTGCGGGACATGATGTATTATAGCTTATCCCTAATGACAGAAACTGTCATTAGGTCCCGATACTCAGTCAGCACCCCATAACACGGAGCCTTATAATGCTGACCCTTCTCACCTTCCCCTCTGCCTTCGGCCTGTTCAGTGCCAGCCCCTTCTGTGTCAAGACAGCATTGATGCTTCAGCAGTCCGGCCAGACCTGGCAGCGCTCGGACATGCTTGACCCCCGCAAGATGCCCCACCAGAAGCTGCCCGTTTTGCGGACGCCGGAACGCCTAGTCCCGGACAGCGACCTGATCCGCGATTGGTTGGAACAGCAGGGCGCGGAATTCGACAAAGGGTTGACGGATGTCGAAAAGGCGCAGTCCCGCGCCCTGGTGCGCATGGCCGAAGAGCATCTGTATTTTCACATCGTTCTGGATCGCTGGGGCAATGACCAAGTCTGGCCGATCTTGCGAGATACGTTCTTTACCGGAATTCCGGCGTTGATCCGAAAACCCGCATCCAATGCGATCCGGAAATCCGTTCTGAAGGGGATCACGTCGCAGGGAATCGGGCGGTTTTCGCTGTCCGAACGGCTGGACCGGATCGAACGTGACCTCGAGGCGATCTCGGCCTATCTGTGGCAATCCTCTTTCCTGCTTGGGGACCGGCCGACATCTGCGGACATGAGCGTTGGTCCAATGCTTGCCGCAATGCGCGCCACACCTGCGGACACCCCCCTGACCCGCCGGATCAAACAGGATAACCTGCTAAACAGCTACGTGGATCGGTTGGAACAGGCGATACCAATTGCATGAAACCCTTTGAAAACCCTTTGGTCGCTTCGGCCTTTGAAGCCCTGCCCCCGCAAACCCGTGCGGGGGCTCTGGCCTTGCGGGCGCTTGTGTTTGACACGGCAGCCTCTCTGCCTGCCGCCCCCACGGTGCAAGAGGAGCTGCGGTGGGGTCAGCCCGCCTATCTTGCGCCCAAGGGGTCAACGATCCGGCTGGGCGCGCACAAGTCGGCAAGTTTCGCCTTGTTTGTGCACTGCCAAACCCGGTTGATAAGCGATTTCACATCCGCCTTTCCGGGCGAGGATCAGATAGATGGGAACCGTGCCGTTCTGTTTGATGACACTACACAAATCGATCCAACACGCCACGGAAGGCTGATTGCCCGGGCGTTGACCTATCACCTCTGACGGCGTTTGCGTTCGACCTTGCGCTTGATCTTGTCTTTCTTGCGCTTGGTGCTGATCGCTTTGCGCCGGGATGATCGCCCTTTTGGCCCCTGTCCGCGCGGCAGGGCCTGGTCGTCAATGGACAGCAGCTCCAGCTCCAACCCGCCGGTCACTGGTGTCGCTTCGGTCAGTCGAACGGTGACACGTTGACCAATGGCGATAGTCAGCCCCGTGTCCGCCCCCATAAGTGTCCCGGCCTCGCGGTCGAAATGGAAAAACTCGCGCCCAAGTGATCGCACCGGAACCAAGCCATCCGCACCGGTTTCGTCCATTTTGACAAAAGCACCAAACCGGGCAATGCCGCTGATCCGGCCCGTGAATTCATTGCCGACCCGCTCGCTCAGATACGCGGCCAGATAGCGGTCAGTCGTGTCCCGTTCAGCCATCATGGATCGGCGTTCAGTATCCGAGATATGAGTGGCCGTTTCTTCGAGCCGGGTAATCTCGTCTTCTGTCAAACCGTCCGTGCCCCAACCGTGGGCCGAGATCAGCGCCCGATGCACGACCAGATCGGCATAGCGCCGGATAGGAGAGGTGAAATGCGCGTAGTTCCGCAGCGCCAGCCCGAAATGGCCGAAGTTTTCTGGGTTGTAATATGCCTGTGCCATTGACCGCAGAGTGGTCAGGTTGATCAGTTCCGCATCCTCGGTCCCGGCGGCGGCGTTCAGCAGCGCATTCAGGTGGCGGGTTTGCAGCACCTGCCCCTTGGCGAGGTTCAATCCGGCAGCCTGCGCCGTTTCCCGCAGGCTTTCCAGTTTCTCGGGCGCGGGTTCCTCGTGCACGCGGAACAGCAGCGGACGGCGCTTGGCGATCAGTGTCTCCGCAGCCGAGACATTGGCGAGGATCATGAACTCTTCGATCAACCGATGCGCATCCAACCGGTCACGGAACGCCACGCTTTCAACATGACCCGTTTCGCTGAGCACGATCTTACGCTCGGGCAGGTCCAGTTCCAGCGGCTGTCGCACAGCCCGCGCTTTCTTCAGCGCGGCATAGGCGGCATAAAGCGATTTCAAGACCGTCTCCACCAATGGCCCGGTGCGGTCGTTCGGGTTGCCGTCGATGGCCTCCTGCACTTCGGCATAGTTCAGCGACGCGACCGAACGCATCAACCCCCGCACGAAACGATGACCAATCTTGTTACCGTCCGCGTCAATCTGCATCCGCACAGCGATACAGGCACGCGGGACGCCTTCATGCAGGGAACACAGATCACCCGACAGCCGATCAGGCAGCATCGGGACCACTCGGTCAGGGAAATAACTTGAATTGCCCCGCTTGCGCGCCTCGCGGTCCAGGGCCGAGCCGGGCAGCACATAAGCAGCAACATCGGCGATAGCGACCCAGATCACATGTCCGCCGGGATTCTTCGGGTCGTCATCCGCGTGCGCGTAGCAGGCATCATCACGATCACGCGCATCCGAGGGGTCGATGGTCAGCAGCGGCATGTCCCGCAGGTCCTCGCGGCCCTTCAGGCCAACGGGTTTGGCATTGTCTGCTTCGGCTATGACCTTGTCGGGAAAGTCATCCGGGATACCGTGCTGATGGATCGCGATCAGCGAAACAGCCTTGGGCGCGGTCGGATCACCCAACCGTTCAACAATGCGGGCGCGTGGCAGGCCCATGCGATTTTTTGGCCCGGCCTGTTCGGCCTCGACCAATTCGCCGTCTTTGGCACCATGCACCGCGCCATCGGCAACCAGCCATTCGGTCTGGCCGGCCTTGTCGATAGGGACGATTCTGCCCCCTTCGGCCCCTTTACGGAATATGCCCACGATCTTGCGCGGGTTGGTTCCGATCCGGCGGATCAGACGGGCTTCGTAATTGTGATCTTCCTCGTGCACGACGGTCAGGCGGGCCAGAATGCGGTCACCCTCACCCAGGGCCGGGTCGCTGGCCCGCGCGATGATGAGAACGATGGGCTCGACCCCTTCGCCATGCCATTCCAGTGGTCGGGCGAACAGATCACCATCGGCATTCGGCTCTTTCACCTGCAAGACACTGACAGGTGGAAGACGGTCCGGATCGCGATAGCTGCGTTTGCGTTTTTCAAGATGCCCTTCGGCCTCAAGCTCTTTGAGGATGCGCTTGAGGTCAATACGATCCGCGCCCTTGATGCCAAAGGCTTTGGCGATATCGCGTTTCGAGGTCAGGGTGGGGTTCGCCGAGATCCAGTCAAGGACCTCCTGCTTGGTGGGGATGCGAGTCATGCTTCCGGCGTAGCACGCGTTTGCGACCGCGTCATGACCAAAAAATCTCAGGGCTTCAGATCAGCGACCGTATCCACATCGCGCAGCTGGTCCAGCAGGGTCACACGGCAGTTTGGGATTGAGGCAAGTGTGTCGGCCAATGCATGTTCTGTGGACCAGCGCACATCGTGGAACAGACCTGCGGGCAGCGCGCCATAGCGCTGCGCACCGACCAGCCAATAGCCGCCATCCGGCGCGGGGCCGAACACCATCTGGGTTCGCCTAAGCGCACCAAAAGCGCGGGCTATATGTGCACGCGAAATACCCGGAATATCCGCTCCGATCAGGCAAACCGGCCCCTTGGGCATTCCGCGCAACATCCGTCTCATCCGGTCCCCCAGATCGCCGGACCCCTGCGGCGCGCGCGGCAGATCAACGGGCCAGATACGGCTTGCAAGACCTTCTGCATCGGGCGACACGGCCAGCACGATCTGCCAGCGAGGGTCACGCAGCTTTCGGATCAAAGCGCGGGTCTGGTGCCGAAACCACCACGCGGCACCAACCATGCCGATATCACGCCCCAGCCGCGTCTTGACACGGCCCGGTCGAGGTTCCTTGACCATGATCACCAATGTGCGCTGCATGGATCAGGCGAAATAATCCGTCAGGATACGGGTATAGATCGATTTGAGTTGCTTGATCTGCGCAACCTCAACGCACTCGTCCACCTGATGCATCGTGCGCCCGACCAAGCCGAACTCCACCACCGGACAATGGTCTTTGACAAAGCGCGCATCCGAGGTGCCGCCGGTTGTCGACAGTTCAGGCGTAACGCCGGTTTCGGTTTCGACCGCTTTGGCCACCAGATCCGACAAAGGCCCTGGTGGGGTCAGAAAACTTTCACCCGATATGCTGATCGTGACACCGATGTCGACACCGTATTGGGCTGCCACCTGATCCGCCTCTGATTGCAGCCAGTCACTCAGGCTGGCCCCGGAATGCAGATCGTTAAAGCGGATATTGACCGCGCCGCTGCATTGCGACGGGATCACGTTGGTTGCGGCGTTTCCGGTGTCGATAGTGACAACAGCCAGTGTTGAGGCGTCGAAATGGTCCGTGCCCTGATCCAGTTCATGGCTGGCAAGCCGATCCATCAGCCGCGCCATGGCGGGCAGAGGGTTTTTGGCCCGATGGGGATAAGCCGAATGTCCCTGAACACCTGTAATCTTAAAACATGCAGTCATTGAGCCCCGACGGCCGATCTTGATCATCTCGCCCATTTTGTTCGGGCATGTTGGCTCACCCACCAGACAGACCGACATACGCTCTCCGGCGCCTTCCATGTAATCGAGAAGCGCAGTGGTGCCGTCCAACGCATCGCCTTCCTCATCACCGGTAATCGTCAGGACAATTGCCCCATCCGGCGGGGTGTCACGCACGAAATCCACTGCGGCAGCCGCAAAAGCCGCAACACCGGATTTCATATCGGTAGTACCGCGCCCATACATCACCCCATCCCGCACTTCGGCCCCGAAGGGCGGCGCAGTCCAGGCAGCTTCGTCGCCGACAGGGACGACGTCTGTGTGACCGTTAAATCCGAAACTACGCGCATGACCTTTCTGCCCCCAACGCGCGAACAGGTTACTGATGCCGCCGCGATCGACACGCGAGCATTCGAAACCTGCCTCCGACAGCACTGTCTCAAGCAAAACAAGTGCTCCGCCCTCTGAAGGTGTGACCGAAGGGCAACGGATCAGTTCGGCTGTCAATTGGACGGGATCAGTCATGCGGGGACCTCTGAAACTGTGTCTGACGCGGGTTCGCGCACAGATTCAACGATTTGGCCGGTTTTCCAACCCCAATCCGTAAAAAAACGGTCATCCGAATATGTAGATGTCAAAGCGGCACCCCAATAAAACATGGAAATTTACCCTGCGACCACCTTGCCGCCCGCCACAAATTCGCGTTACAGGGCCGCGAAACAGGTGAATTGAATATGAAGCGCGCCTTCTTCGCACTGATCTGCCTGACTTTCGCCGTCATCGCACAGCAAAGCCTGGCACAGTCCCTTTCGGTCACAACCGTGACCCGCCCGCCATTTTCCTATGTCGAGGATGGCGACGAAACCGGTTTCTCTATGGATTTGCTGGCGGCCCTGGCCGAGGCTCTGAACTGGGACTACACGGTCAACCGCGTCGACGCGTTTTCTGACATGTTGGGTGCCGTGCAGAGCGGATCTGCAGACCTTGCCATCGCCAATATCTCGATCACCGCCCTGCGCGAAACGCAAATGGACTTTTCTCAGCCGATCTTTGAAGCGGGTCTTCAGATCATGGTGCCCTCGGACGCGGTACGAAAACCTTCGATTTTGCAGGCTCTGCTATCGAAAGAACTTTTCATCGCTATCGGGCTGGCCTTTGCCATTCTACTCGGTGGCGGCATGCTGATGTGGAGCTTTGAACGCCGTGCCCAACCCTATTTCGACCGCAACCTTAACGAGGCGTGGTTCCCATCGTTCTGGTGGGCACTCAATTTGGTTGTGAATGGCGGGTTCGAAGAACGAATGCCGCGAACACCGTTCGGTCGTATGCTGGGGGTTACCCTGGTGGTGTCATCCTTGTTCATCGTGTCGGTGTTTACCGCCCGCATCACCTCGGTCATGACGGTGGACGCGATTACCGGCAGCGTGAATTCGGTGAACGACCTTTACGGCAAGAATGTCGGGACAATCTCGGGGTCTACAGCGGCGAGCTTTCTGAACCGGCGCGAGATCGAATTCACTGGCTACCCCGGACTGAACGAGATGCTGGACGCCTTCAAAGCCGAAGAACTGAATGCCGTCGTGTTCGACGCGCCGATCCTGTCCTACTTCGCAGCTCATGAAGGGCGGCGGATTGCATCGATGACAGGTGGCGTCTTCCTGCGCGAGAATTACGGCATCGCATTTCCGACCGGATCACCGCTGGTCGAGGATGTTAACCAGGCATTGCTCGGCCTGCGCGAAGACGGAACCTATGACGAAATCTATCGCAAGTGGTTCGGGTCGCGAAACTAAGCTTGTGCTTCGTCTTCGAAAAACGGTGTCATCTGCGCGACGATCACTGCGTTTTCATCCAATGCTCTTTGCATCAGCGCACGTTCGTCCGGCTCGATATCGTGGCCTTGCGCTTCACGCTCGGCCAATGTGCCATATCCGGTAACATCCAGCGGTGCGGTGTCTGCCTGCTTCAGGATCGCAACCGTCTCACGCACGGCCTCGGCCTCATCCACGCCGCTGGCATAACACATCAGTGCCGCGCCGGTCGCCCCATCAGGCAGGCCGTCGCCCTCCTTGCGGCCAATCTGGACCAGAAGGGTATAGACTTGCTGACGTGAGGGTTTCTTTTGCTTCTCCATGCACCGGGCCATAGCCCCGCGCCGGTTCGCGGTCAAGCAGCCAACAATTGCAGGAGCCCCGCCTTGCGCCCATAGTACCCAGAATACACCGATCCCGGATACCAAAGGACGCCTTCATGCCCTACCCAGATTTCATAACGAGATTTCCCAGCCTCGACGTACCGTTCCCTGGCGACGTGGTGCAAACGGCCGTGATCCGGTCGGATGCAGGGTTGGTGGCGTTCTTTACTTTTCTTCATGATTTCGAATTGCCCTTACATTCTCACAAAGCCCAATGGGGCACAGTGGTTGAGGGTGAGGTTGAATTGACCATCGACGGGCAGACCCTAACCTACCGCTCTGGCGACAGTTATTCGATCCCGTCAGGCGTGGAACATGGCGGCAAAATCAAGGCTGGCACACGGGTTATCGATGTTTTCGAGGAACCGGACCGGTATCCGATCAAGGGATTAGCTGGGCGAGAGACTCAGTGAACGCGAGTCTCGGCCTCCCTCATTGATTGAAGACCTCCGGCCCGAAAAGCTGTTGAGTTGAATCCGGCGGCGATGGTGAAACCGAAGGCAACGGTGAATCCGAAGGCGGCAGCGAAACCGAAAGTGCTGAAGTAAACACAGGAAGCACTGAAGTCGAAGCCATGCAGGGTGAGAACCGCTAAGCAGCACTTCAAAGCTGATCGCGGCCACGAACTTCGTATCTGGTTCAGTCGGCTTGACCCAAAAAACAAATAGGCCGGAGCAGTTATGCCCCGGCCTTGCGCGTTAATCAGAACGATCAGTCCCGCAGCAATTCGTTGATGCCCGTTTTCGAGCGGGTCTTTTCGTCAACCCGCTTCACGATCACAGCGCAATAGAGGCTGACGTTGTTCTTCGACGGCATGGAACCCGCGACCACAACCGAATAGGGCGGAACCTCGCCATACATGACTTCTCCGGTTTCGCGATCCACGATCTTGGTGGACTTACCAATGAACACGCCCATCCCCAGAACCGAGCCTTCGCGGACGATACATCCCTCCACCACTTCCGAGCGCGCGCCGATAAAGCAATTGTCTTCAATGATGGTCGGGCCAGCCTGCATCGGCTCAAGCACTCCGCCGATACCAACGCCGCCCGACAGGTGCACATTCTTGCCGATCTGTGCGCAGGATCCGACGGTGGCCCAGGTATCAACCATCGTGCCTTCGTCAACATAGGCCCCAAGGTTCACGAAAGACGGCATAAGCACCACGCCCGGTGCGATGTAAGCGGATTTGCGGACAACGCAGTTTGGAACCGCGCGGAACCCGGCAGACCGCCACTGGTTTTCACCCCAACCGGCGAACTTGCTGTCCACCTTGTCCCACCAGCCGCCGTCCTGCGGACCGCCCGGCTGGATTTCCATGTCCTTGATACGGAAGCCCAGCAGAACCGCCTTTTTGGCCCATTGGTTTACGTGCCAGTCACCGGATTCCAGCTTTTCCGCCACGCGCAACGAGCCACTGTCCAGCGCATTCAGCGTATCCTCGATCGCCTCGCGCTGCTCGCCTGTGGTGGCGGGCGTGATGGTCTCGCGTGCCTCCCAGGCGGTTTCGATGGCGGCTTCCAGTTGCGCGTTGGACATGGGGTGTCTCCCTACAGAATCTGTTCACGTTGATTTGGCCTATACGCAAGCCCGACCCATGGCGCAATGCGACGTAGACGAGCCCAATTGCGTCTGAGGCTCAGGGTCATCAGCTTGCGCGCCGGATATGGCGGGTCAGGATCGCCGTTGCTGTGGCCATTTCCTTGCGCTTCAACGCTCGCGCAATGGCCGCATGATCCGTGTCAGCCCGCTGCACCCATTTCAACCGCCATTGCGCGAACAGATGGCGTGCGCTTGCGATATGCAGATCGTCAATTGCGTGCAAAAGCCGAGGCAGCCCGCAAGGTGTCAGGATGGCGCGATGGAACGTTCTGTTGAGGGCCTCCCATTGCGGCATCGACTGCGCCTCGTCACAGGCGATGCGTGCGTTCTCGATCTTTTCCAACGCGACCGGAGACATGTTTTGTATCGATTGCTGCAACGCCAGCGTTTCTAAGGCCACACGCATTTCGATCACCTCCCGAACCTCTGCCGGGTCTAACGCTGTAACACGCATTCCCTTGCGCGGTTCATGCCGGGCCAACCCATGCGCCTCAAGCCGCAACAAGGCTTCGCGCACCGGAACATGGCTGGTATCGAAGGTTCGGGCAATATGGTCCTGCCGCAGCTTTTCACCGGCCGCCAGCTCTCCGGTGATGATCCGCTGGCTAAGGCTTTGGTAAATCGTGTCGGAGATCATTGCAGTCATGGATTATAGATAAAATCCACCATCCACATCCACAACCCGATAATTCACTCAGCGAACGGGTCCGGCGCGATATTTGCACCACAAACCAGAACGGCCACGCGCTCACCCGGTTCAGGTCGATACGCACCCGAGGTCAAGGCGGCCAATGCGGTCGCGCCCGCAGGCTCTACCAGAATGCGATGCGCGCGCCAAAGCGCTTGCTGTGCCGCCGCGATGGCATCGTCTGACACCAGAACCGAACTCATACCCTGTGCCAATTCAAAACAAATTTCGCCGATCCGCCGCGCGCCCAGCGCGTTTGCGGCGATGCCCGACACGGAAACATCAACCGGCTCACCAGCGCGCAACGCTGCATTCAACGCGCAGGACGTTTCCGGCTCGACCGCCACAACCTTGCGCGCGCCACCGAACCAGGCCAGCGCCCCGGCGATCAGCCCGCCGCCACCAACAGCGACCAGTACCGTATCCGCCTGCAAGCCCTGGGCGTCCCATTCCGCAAAACAGGTTCCTTGCCCAGCCACCGTGGCCGGGGCGTCATAAGCATGGATCTGCATTGCCCCCGTCGTCGCCTCATGCTCCTGCGCTGCGGTCAGCGCGTTCGCGTATTCACCGGAAACAACGCTCAGGTCGGCGCCGGTTTGCCGGATCAGTGCGATCTTGGAAGGGCCTGCCAGTTCCGGCACAAATATCTTTGCAGGATAACCCAGCGTCTGCGCTGCATAAGCCGCCGCCGCACCATGATTACCACCGGATGCGGCGACCACACCCGCGGGCGGCACATCCGAGCTGAGCAGCGTATTGAACGCACCCCGCGCCTTGAAACTGCCAGTATGCTGCATGTGCTCGAGTTTCAGCTCAACCGGATAGCCGGGAATGTTGCTTTCCATAACCGGGGTCACTTGCGCATATCCCGCGATGCGGTCCCGTGCTGCCGATATTTCACTTTTCCAATTCATTCTCGTCTTTCCGTGACTGGCACTCTGCCCGCGAACCCTATAGCTGTTTGTCAAACACGCAAGCAGGGATCGATCACCGATGAGAGAAGACCGTCACAGTCCGTTTCGCGATGCGCAGACCGACCGCTCGACCGCGAAAGAGGTTCCGGACACACCGCAAACACGCTCTCCGGCCTACCGTCTGGCTTTCGCGGATGACGAGTTTCTGTGCCGGGACGAGCTGCGCCCTGTACGCTTGCAGCTTGAGTTGCTGAAACCCGAAATGATCATGACCGAGCGTGAGATCGCGTCGACCATCGTAATGTTCGGCGGCGCCCGCATTCCCGAACCCTCGCAAAAGCACACCGCGCGGACAGAGACTCTGGCCAGCCTGTCGAAATATTATGATGAGGCGCGCGAGTTTGCCCGGCTGATGACCGTAAAATCAAAAGAAACCGGCTGCCGCGAGAATGTGATCGTCACTGGCGGCGGCCCCGGTGTGATGGAAGCTGGCAATCGCGGTGCACACGAAGCGGGCGGGTGCTCGATCGGGCTGAACATCGTGCTTCCGCACGAACAGGCGCCAAACAGTTTCGTGACGCCAGAGCTCAGCTTTAATTTCCACTATTTTGCGATCCGCAAAATGCACTTCCTGATGCGCGCCCGCGCCATCACCATCTTTCCCGGTGGGTTTGGGACGCTGGATGAACTGTTCGAATCCCTGACCCTGATCCAGACCGGCAGAATGGATCGCGTGCCATTCCTGCTGTTTGGCCGCGCGTTCTGGGAGAAGGTTATCAACTGGGACGCACTGGCGGATGCCGGTACGATCTCGGAGGAGGATTTGGACCTGTTCCGCTTTGTCGATACCGCGCAGGAGGCGGCCGAGATCATCGAGAACTGGGAACCCGCCCCGCCCCGCGACGAAATTCCGGGGCGCTGAGCGATGAAACCCCCAAAGACAGGCGAAATGCTCCACCTACGTGGCAACGCGTTGTCAAAAGGCGAACCCGTCGCCCTTCCACTGACGCAAAGCAGCATGTTCCATCTGCCGGGCGTGCCGGACGGTCACCCGACCTATGGCCGTGTCGATAACCCCACCTGGGTACATCTTGAGCATGTTTTGTCCCATCTGGAAGACGCGCCTTGCCTCAGTTTTCCTTCAGGGATGGCCGCAATTTCTGCGGCTCTTTTTGCAACGGTGCAAGCCGGGTCGCGCCTTCTGATTCCTTCGGACGGGTACTATGTCACCCGTCTGCTGGCCGACCGGTTCCTTTCGCGTCTTGGCGTGACAGTTGAAGAGCGCCCGACCACTGCGTTTGCCGCAGGTGGTTTTGACGGGTTTGACGTTGTGTTCGTCGAAAGCCCTTCGAACCCCGGTCTGGACATGATTGACCTGAAAGCCACAGCCGAACAGGTGCGGTCTGCTGGCGGGGTGACGATTGCCGACAATACGACGATGACGCCGTTGGGTCAGCGTCCGTTGGATTTGGACATCGACGTGGTCGTGTCGTCCGACACCAAAGCGATGGGCGGGCATTCCGACATGCTGATGGGCCATGTGGCCAGCCGCAACAGTGACATCATGGAACGGGTCGAGGAATGGCGGAAGGTCTCCGGCTCGATCCCCGGACCGCATGAGGCATGGTTGCTGCATCGCGGGTTGGAAACGCTGGATGTCCGGTTCGACCGGATGTGCAATTCGGCTCAGGTAATAGCAGAACGGTTGGCAGTTCACCCAGCGGTCAAACAGGTCCGCTATCCCGGGCTGGCCAATGATCCATCGCACGCACTGGCGCAGGCACAAACGGCACGGTTCGGATTTCTGCTATCCTTGACTTTGGAGAGCGAAGACAAGGCCGAAGCCTTCATCAACACCTGCCCGCTTTTGCGCCCCGCCACATCCTTCGGAGGTGTTCACAGCTCGGCCGAACGCCGCGCGCGATGGGGTGATATGGTCGACCCGGCCTTCATCCGCCTGTCCGTTGGATGCGAACCGGTGGACGAACTGTGGCAGGCGATCGAGGCCAGCCTGAACGCGCTGTGATTACTTCTTCGCGGCACGCAGGTCCTTGAAAACGTAGATCGGCAGCACCACGCTGGCGATCAGCGCCCCCAGCCAGACAAGCAGCGTCGCCGCCAGTAGGTTCGAGATACCACCAACGGTCAGCCCCGACGCGATGAGGTCGGTCACCAGCAGGCCCACAAATGTCACAACCAGGGCAATCCCGCCTTTCAACGCTGGCGCTTTCTTTTCGCCAAGCTTCAGTATCAAGGGCTCGGCGATCACCTGAACGACAGTGAAAACGATCACAACCACGATAAAAGAGATCGGTTTGATCGCGAAACCGGACAGTATCAGCGAAGCCAGCAACAGCCCGATGGCATTGCCGGCCAGCAGGGCCAAAGCGGATTTGATTCTGCGCGACATGGGATGGCCTCCGTCAATCTACAATCAGAAATATGAAGATATTAGCAGGCTTCTGAGTTTTTTCGAGACAATTCAATCGCCTCTTCCTTTTGACCCGTTGAAAACACGTGGTAGAACACATTCATCAAGATCAGACCTGCCCTGACCCGCGAGTGTGAGATGAGCGACGATCCCTATTCCGTCCTTGGCGTCCCGAAAGACGCCAGCGCCGACGAAATCAAGAAAGCCTACAGGCGTATTGCCAAGGAATGCCACCCGGACCTGAAACCCGGCGATGCCAAGGCCGAGGCTAAATTCAAGGCCGCCGCCGCCGCGTATGACGTGTTGAAAGATCCTGAAACCCGCGCCCGCTTCGACAATGGCGAAATCGACGCATCGGGTCAGGAACGCCCGCAACAACACTATTACCGGGACTATGCCGAGGCCGCTGGAAACCCCTATCGCGGGCGTCAGGCGGACCCGGACGACATGTCGGACATCTTTGCCGAATTCATGCGCGGCCGCGGTGGATTTGGCGGCCAGCAAAGACATGAATTTCATGCGCCAGGGCATAACCTGAACTATTCCCTTCAGATCAGCTTTCTGGATGCCGTGTTTGGCGCCAGCCAGAAACTGACCCTACCAGACGGTAACCGGATCGAGGTCAAGATCCCCGCCGGTATAACCGAGGGTCAAACCATCCGTCTGCGCGGCAAGGGTGCTCCGGGTTATGGCGAAGGCCCTCCGGGGGATGCGTTGGTGACCGTCACGGTCGCCAAACATCCGGTGTTTGACCGTCAGGGCGACGACATCCATATCACGCTGCCGATCAGCATAGATGAGGCCATTCTGGGCGGCAAAGTCGCCGCCCCCACAATCGATGGCGGTGTAAACGTCAATGTTCCGGCGGGCACCAGCAGCGGTAAAACCCTTCGCCTGCGCGGCAAGGGGGTGAAGAAACGCGGCTCATCCCAGCGCGGCGACCAACTGATCGAATTGACTGTCTCGCTGCCCGACAAGATCGATGATGACCTCAGGCAGTTCATGGAGACTTGGCGCGAAACGCACCGCTATGATCCACGGAAAGGAATGTCGTCATGACCCTGACCGAAAAGGAACTGATCGAAACCGTCTCGCGCCTGACCTCTGACCGCCTGACCGAATATCTTGCGGCCGAGATCGTGATCCCTGAACAATCGGAGCAGGGGCTGGTCTATCACAGTATCGACGTTGCCCGGCTGGAACTGGCTTGCGAGTTGCACGAGCAATACGACATGGAGGCCGATGCGCTGTCGATGATGATCTCGCTGATTGATCAGATGCATGGGCTGCGCGCCGAACTGCGTGAGGTTCTGAACGCAGTCGAGGCGCAACCCGAGCCGGTGCGCCAACAACTGATCGAAGTTATCGGCACAGCGCGGTTCCGTCGCAGATAACAGGGTTTTGGGCGCAATGATTATGGCGTAGAAGGCCGCCTTGATCCTTTGTCAGGTAGCTTCCATGACCCAGCCCAGATCCGAGTTGCTGATGCCTGCGGGCAATCTGCGCAAACTTAAACTCGCCATCCTCTATGGGGCAGACGCCGTGTATCTGGGCACGCCGGATATGTCGCTGCGCACCAAGTCCGAGTTTTCGCTGGACGAGGTAATTGAAGGGGTCGAGTTCTGCCACAACCATGGCCGGCGCGCCTACCTGACACTGAACCTGTTCTCGCATAACAAAGACATCCCGAAACTGGACGAATACATCGACACGGTGCGCAAGGTGCAGCCCGACGGGTTGATCATCGCCGATCCGGGCGTATTCCAATACGTCCGCGAGCGCGCGCCCGAACTGCCGCTGCATATCTCGACCCAGGCCAATATCTGTTCGTGGTTGTCGGTGAAGTTCTGGCAGGATCAGGGGGCCGAGCTGGTGGTTCTGGCG